>JAYWBH010000171.1:0-6952 GCA_043781815.1 Bryobacterales bacterium
AGCGGATCTTTACCTGATTCAAGAGCTTTCAAAATCTGGTTAGATTCCCGCAGTTCCTTTCCAAAATCAAAGTACTGTGCGCCCGATTCGGGCAGACCGAAATCATTGGTTTCAAGTTTGCGAATCCCGGTATTCACCACTCGCGCCATATCGAAAGGCCAGCGCACGGACGCCTTAGCGCTTTCGAATCCTTTGATTTTGCCCAGACGCTGTTCCACATCCGAAGATCGCAGTTCAATGCCTTCGGCAACGGCGATGGTTTGCTGAAGCGTGACTAGCGTCTTGCCGTCGTCAACGAGCTCAGCATTTAGACGATAGGTGCCGTCGGGAGTCGTGCTGAGATTGAACTGAGCGATGCACGGATCAACAATCAAGTCCCGAGCAGGAACGTCAAACATGCCCAGTTCCCGGATGGGTTTAGAATCCCTGTCCGCAGTAAGCAAGGTCAGGCGCACACGCAGCCCGGTTGATGAATAGGGAGCAGGATATAGCTGGGATACTTCGACTAAAAGAGGGTGAGAAGGTTCCATCACAACTTGGCGAGGATGAAATGCCAATGACCAGAGAAACTCATCTTTCGGTTCCCAAGGCGAACTTGTGATCAGTGCCTGGGCATGAGCCAACTTACGACGAGCCTCACCAGCTTGGCCGATGGTAAGTAACGTGGTTGCATCCTGCATCAACTTGTCGGTTTGAATGGCAACGTCGCCATTAATTGGACTGGACCGCCGCAATGCTTGCACGGTGCGGGATAACGTTTGCACGTCGGGCCGATCACTTGGAGTTAGCGGTTTGGGAGGCTGCGGCGGTTGGGCGAACATGGCTACCGTGGCAGTGAGGTGGAGGAGGATAAGGCGTTGTGTCATAAGCTGGGATTCCAACTGGGGAGTATACACTGATCGTTAAGCGGACGGGCGGGGTAGTGGGTTTGACATTCTATGCGGCTACCGGTATTCTCGGTTTTAGACCTACGGTGAGATCCAAATGAATATTTCGCTGGCTCCAGAGTTAGAACAACTCGTCAATGACAGGGTCAAGACGGGTTTGTACCAAACCGCAAATGAAGTGATCCGCGAAGGTCTCCACCTTCTACGTGAACGAGATCAACGCGTCGAAGCTCTCCGCCGGGACGTTCTTGCAGGATTTGAAGCGGTCGAACGCGGAAAGTTTACCGATCACGACGCAAGCAATATTAAGGAACTCGCAGACCGCATTAAGGCCCGAGGTCGTAAACGTTTAGCTGACGAAGCACTCAAAACCGGCACAAGATGAATCGTGTTCGGGTTTCGAGTCTGGCGGAACAGGACCTTGACGATATCTGGCATGAGATCGCCAAGAGGTCCGGTAGCTTGGAGATTGCAAACGGTGTTGTAGACTCCATCACGGATATCTTTCCCCTTTTCGGAAGCACTCCAGAGGCTGGTCGTCGACGCGACGATATCGAGCTGGGCGTTCGAACTTTCCCTGTTGAAAAGTACATCATCTATTACCGCAACAGCGGCCAGTACCTCGTCATCTCCCGCGTCATCCACGGCATGCGTGACCAGAAGGCTGCCTATTTCTCTGACGAAGAGTAAGAGGCGAATCCACTTAACTAACCTTCACGATACCTGGAGTTGTGTGGGTGGGGCAGGCGATTCTACCTGCTAAGTCCGCCTCGCGGACTTTCCTCACACCTTTGAGTGCTTGGCAAACTTCTGACATTGGGCTGAATGCCTGCTACCTACTCAGTCCGCCACTGGAAACTCTACCCCGGCATAAACCTCAATAGCTGGAATCTCAATCTCAAGCGAGCCAATCTGAATCACTGCCTGCAATCCGTCGTAGCGGGTAAGCACCCAGCTCACGTCGGAAGTCTTGCGGAACACTTCAATCCTTGGTTTATCCTGGGCCACCAACAGATACTCTTCGAACGTGGGCAACTCCCGATAGAGAGAGAACTTTTCCCCATAGTCGTATCCGCTAGTGGATGGCGATAGAATTTCCACAATCACCTTGGGGTTGATGATGGCGTTTGGCGATCCAGGGGCGAGGATGAATCGACCACAGATGATCGCTATGTCTGGGCAAAGCACATTCTTGGCGGTGGCCTGGACCCCTGGAGCGATGCCCGCAAAACAAAGGCTGCCATCCAAACGTTTGGCTAAACAGCGGGCTGCGTTGGCAACAATAACGGAGTGCTCAAAATTTGTTCCAGCAAGAATCGGAATCAGTTGGCCGTCGTGAAACTCGAAACGTTCACCAGAAGGATCTTCGAATTTGAAGTATTCTTCCAGCGAAAGTTTTCCGCCAGCCAATGCGCCATACCTCATTAACTATACGCGATACCCGCCCACGCCCCTAAGGTAACCCACCAATTGAACCCCCCTCAGATTTGCCTTACTTTTGAATGAAAGGAGGAAAGATTAACAGATCGTTACCAAAACGCCGTCACCCACGCAATCGAAATGTTTGACGCGTTCCCCTAACTCCCTTCTGTTAAAATTAAGAACAGTATGCTTTCGCAAAGGCTGCAAATCAAAGTCTCGCAAAAGCAAATCCTCACGCCTGGGCTGGTCCAGATGGTGACGGTGCTTCAGCTCAACCGGCTTGAACTGAAGGAGATGCTTTCGCAGGAGATTGCCGCCAACCCTGTCCTGGAAGAAAATCTGGACGCGGGCGAGGAACTGACTCCCGAAGAATTGCAAGCCGTCCTCGAAGTAGAACGCGTTTCAAACCCTTCCGACAAAGACATCCTGGATGCCACTGGCGCGGGCACCGAACACGAATCCAGTTTTGACAGCTACTCCACTCCTGAACCGGAAATTGCTGCTCCCGAATCGTCCAGCGAAATTCCTGCCGACCCCATTGAGCAACCGGCCACCGACGCTTTTGATGCCATTGATTTCGACAACTATTTTCAGGAATACCTGGAGCCTGGCTTTAAGAGTCCGGCCGGTGAATCAGTGGATAAGCCTTCCTGGGAAACCTTCGTATCCGCGCCAGTCACCCTGCCCGATCATCTGAATCAGCAGTTGAGCCTCACCGTTCTCCCGGAAAAAGTTCGCGATGCGGCGGATTCCATCATCGGCAACCTTGACGATAACGGCTACCTTACAATTTCACTGGAAGAAATCGCCATCCTGGGCGGCGGGCATGACATCGCCGATCTGGAAGCTGCTCTACAAGCCGTGCAAGCTTTGGACCCTTCTGGAGTGGCGGCGCGCGATCTTCGGGAATGCCTGCTACTGCAACTGGCCGCCCGTAACGGGCAAGGTGGCGTGGCCTGGCAAATTATTGATCAGCATATGAAGCTGATTGAGGCCCGCCAGTTTCCCCAAATCGGGCGTTTGTTGGGCCGACCTCAGGAACATATTCAGATTGCGCTGGAAGCCATTCGCCGCCTTGATCCGCATCCGGGCATGCGCTATTCCGGCCCGGGCGCACGCGCCGTGGAACCCGACGTCTTCATTTATAAAGATAGCGACGGCTATATTATTGAGCTAAACGACGACGATATTCCCAACGTTCACATCAACCGCAGTTACCTGCGGATGCTGGATAAAGAGCAGGAGCCCAACAAAGACGTCCGCAACTATATTAAAGAGCGGTTTGCCAGCGCCTCCATGTTGATGAAAAACATTGAGCAGCGCAAGCACACCATTCTGAGAGTGTGCCAGTCTATTGTGCGGCGGCAAGGGGAATTCCTGGAACGCGGATTGGATTACCTGGTGCCGATGATGATCAAGGATATTGCTGAAGAGATCGGCGTGCATCCATCTACGGTCAGCCGTGCAGTTGCCAGTAAGTACGCCCACACCCCGCAAGGTGTTTTTGAATTGCGCTTCTTCTTTTCAGAAGGAGTTCAGGGAACAACTGGTGCCAATACGCCCTTGTTACTGGTGAAGCGCATGGTGAAAAAGATGATTGATGAGGAAGACCCCGCCCATCCATTGACTGATGACCAAATCACTCAAAAATTGCAGTCAGAAGGCATTGCTGTCACTCGTCGTACGGTGGCGAAGTACCGGGAAGACTTGAAAATTCCCTCCACCCATCAGCGAAGGACAAAGTCATAGTCCGAAGGCCGGGTCAAAAAAGGTTCTTATGCGCGTCCATTACACAGGAGCCCCCTCCGGGCTCACACCTACCAAGCAGAAACAGATAGAATCCCGCTTGACGAGAATTGGCAAGATGCTCGACAAGAAAGGAGAGAAGGAAGGTCACGTGATTCTTACCGCCGTGCGTCATATGCGCAAAGCGGAAATCACGGTGAACCATCACCATCACAATTTTGCCGGCAAGGCGACGGCCAAGGATGATTTCACTGCGCTGGCTTCGGCCATTGACAAGCTGGAAAAGCAGATCATCAAGCAGGAAGATAAGTTCCGCACCACCACACGCCATTCCGGTTCGGTGAAGATTGTGGTGGAAGAGCCACTGGCTGCTGAGGAAGCTCCTGGGATTCGCATTTTCCGCCCTGTTCCAAAGAACAATCGGAAACCAATGACTGCCGATGAAGCGGTGCTGGCGATCAGTGGGAAACAGAATTACCTGTCGTTTCGTGACGCTGATTCCGGTGGTTCTTCCATTGTCGTGCGCCGTGCCGACGGCCACTTTGATCTTATTGAATTGGGTTAAAATTAAAAGCGCAAAATGGAAAACGCGTCCTTAACTGGTGCTTTGCGAGTTCCTGAGTTGGTGATCATCACCGGACTCAGCGGTTCCGGCAAGGGAACTGTGCTGAAAGCCATTGAGGACCTGGGTTACTATTCGGTGGATAACCTGCCTATGGATTTGGTGGAGAAGTTCGCCGAACTCACCCAGACATCGGCCCAGATTCACGCCGCCGCCCTTGTGGTTGACATCCGCGAGGGCGAGGCGTTGGAACGTTTCCCGGCACTCTACGCCAAATTACGCCGTAAAATTCAAACTCGTCTGATTTTTCTGGAGGCCGATGATTCCACTTTGGTGCGTCGCTTCAGCGAAACGCGCAGGCCACATCCATTAGGTCAAAAAGAATCGGTCGCTCACAGTGTGCGTACAGAACGTAAGGCTCTCGAAACCATCCGCGGGTTGGCCGATATTATTGTCGATACCAGCAAATTCAACGTCCATGATTTGCGCGCCTGGATCCAGGAAAAGTTGAAAGGGTCAGGGCAAAGTCCTACCATTGCTCTGTACGTCACCAGCTTCGGCTATCGCCACGGCGTGCCCACCGATTCCGACCTGGTGTTCGACGTTCGATTTCTACCCAACCCCAACTACATCCCCGAGTACAAACACAAGACAGGTCGCAATGCCAAGGTGGCCAAGTTCATCCGATCGTTCCCTCAGACCATGGAATTTATGGATCGTGTGGCAGACCTGTTGCGCTATCTGATGCCGCACTATATTGAGGAAGGCAAAAGCTACCTGACCGTATCTTTCGGATGTACCGGCGGGCATCATCGCTCCGTGATGATAGCGGAAGAAATTGCCAAACGACTAAAAAGCGCCAGTTACACGGCAAAAATCGTGCATCGGGATATCGCTAAACCGGTTTAGTGCCTGAATTCCGTTCTTCTCTACATCTGAATACTGCTAGATTAATGGCCGCTGATGAACGCCGATGCACGCTGATAACAACAATTTAGGGAGCAGTTTTTTAGCCACAGGTTAGGGATGCCTGTCCTACTTGTGTTTAGGTGAGAAACATGACCCGAACAGTGCAAGCCAAAGGGGGACATGCTGGTCTGGCCCAAGCAACCGGACTCTCCCCCAATGCACAATTTCTATCAGCGATTGGACTGCCCAGCTATCTTAATTTGCGCTTCCGCCTTGAGCACTTCAAAATCGATCCACTGCGTTACTTTCGACTTACTCTTGCGCGCCAGTTTGTCTGTAACAATAACCTGCAAAATATATTCGCCGGGTTGAGCAATTGGGCCGAGTCTCAAAATCCCCCCACCAAGTAATCGCCGCTTATCCAGCCGGCCTCCAGACTCATTCACTTCTGTCGCCGGACTGCTCATCAGCAGCTTGCCGTTGCAGTACACGCGCAATTCCTTAGTCAGTTTTGATTGCCTACTGGAATTTCGTTGAGGGTTCACAACTACGAAAGTATAAAGAATATTCTGCCCTGGAAGGTAGCGGCGAATCGCCGGTCCACCTTGCGCCCAAACCTCTACTTTATTGTCACCCTTTTCAGAAGCTCCACCCGACTGCGCCTGTCCGGTCGACAAATTAACCACAATTCCACTGAGCGCCAGTTGCCCCTTACGAGTATCCGGCACAGCAACCGATTGGCTGGCGGAACCAATGCGGGACGTCTCCGCATCGCGCACAACGGCTCGCAACAGGAACGCTCCGGGATCTTTCACCGGATAATCCCAAGTAAACAGGAAGCCTTCCTTCAATGCTTTACGATAAACATCATCGGAAAGAATAATGTTTTCCTGCCGCTGCCGTTGTTGGATGGTTTGCTTCAACCCACGGTATGCCGACGTGACGACATCCACTTGCGCCTGCCAGGAATTATCAGGTTGTTTGTGGAAGGTTAGATCCTGGGCTCCAAAATGCAACATAGACCGCACCGCAGGGCCGTCGTTTCCAAAATCGTTATACCAGCAAGTAAGTCGAACCTTCAAATCAGTTGCCGTAAATGGCGATGCCAAAGCTTCCATCAACTGCTCTTCCCTTGTCTTCACCTTGGTGGGTTCTTCCATTGGAACATCCGCATCGGTCATGCCGTTGAAGCCGGATTTCCAGCGTACTTGCAAGCCCGGGCGTTTCACGCGGACAGTTACCTTGTGATATTTCGCTTTCTTTGAATCCTTTTCAAACGTGCCTTCTTGTGGACTGTACCCAAGCAGGTAGTAACCCATTTGATCGTCCACTGCCTGTTGAATGGATGCTGGAATATCGTTCCGACCAGTAAAGAAAAGCCCGCCTGTGCGCTTGCTAAGATAATCCAACCCCTCATTCGAACGAA
>JAYWBH010000172.1:0-6933 GCA_043781815.1 Bryobacterales bacterium
CAAGATCCGTCTGTCTGTGCGCAATGGTCAGGCGGGCTTCTTCACTGCTGAGGAACTAAGTGCTTCAGCAGGAATATTATGGTCGGCAGATAAGGCTGAACCAACCGCCATGGCAACCGTTGCAAAGCCAAGATTCTCAGGCATTCCCACCAGCTTCACGAATGATCAATTGCGCAAAGCGGCGGCAGGTAAGGCTTTCGAGTGTTTCGGCAAAGGTTTTGAATTCGCCGCTGCTCACCAACGGTCACCCGGATTTGCTGCGCCGGAGTTGTTATTGTTCGACAACGTCACCCACTTAGACTTCACTGGCGGACCCTGGAAGCGCGGCTACATGCGCGCGGAACTTCCCATTCAGGAAGACTCCTGGTTCTTTGAAGGCCACTTCAAAAACGACCCCTGCATGCCTGGCACATTGATGTTTGAAGGCTGCCTGCAAGCCATGGCGTTCTACATGATGGCACTGGGTCAAACGGTGGATAAAGATGGCTGGCGCTTTGAACCCGTTCCTGAAATCGCGTATCCATTGCGTTGCCGCGGTCAAGCAATTCCCACTGCACGCATGCTGGTTTACGAACTATTCGTCGACGAAGTAATTGACGGTTCTGAACCGAAATTGTTTGTCGATCTACTGTGCACCATCGACGGGTTGAAGGCGTT
Source organism: Bryobacterales bacterium (assembly GCA_043781815.1). GTDB lineage: Bacteria > Acidobacteriota > Terriglobia > Bryobacterales > Bryobacteraceae > JANXSF01. The sequence continues at coordinate 658 of JAYWBH010000172.1, forward strand.
CCATTGCCGTCGTATGGGGCTGGAACTGACGCCTGGTTGCCCGTTGGACGAAATGCCAGAGCCTGATGCCAAGCTGGATGGCAATCGTGCTGTAGCCACCGTCAACAACGTGCCACTGGATTATCGCGCTCTGCTCAATTGCGCCTGGGGGCCGCCCAGCCATGCGTTTGGCGCACCTTTCACAAAGTTTGATCGCGGCATGAGACTACCCCGTCTGCCCGGCCCGCCGTATCATTTCATGACTCGCATAGCCAAGATTGATGGCGAGTTCAACGTGGAACGATTGGGATGCAGCGTGGATGCCGAGTTCGATATTGACCCAAGCGATTGGTTTTTTCATGCCAACGGTCAGCCAACTTTGCCCTACCCAGTTTTGCTAGAAGCAGCATTGCAACCCTGCGGATGGCTGGGGTCTTACATTGGCATTGCGCTACGGTCCGACGCGGAAATGCAGTTCCGCAACCTGGACGGGACGGCCTCTATGTTGGTGAATGTCCCGGCGTCAAAGGGTACGGTACGAACCAAAGCAACTCTAACGAATGTGTCGCGCGCGGGGGGCATCACGCTGGTTTCTTTCGACGTCCGTTGCTCACTGAATGAACAAGAGATCTTCAACATGAAGACTACCTTTGGATTCTTCCGTGCGGTCGATTTAGCAAGGCAGGTGGGCATTCCAGCATCCCCTGCGGAATTGGCACGAGTGAATGCGACTTCTGATTTCCTGGTGGATTTAACTACTAAACCGGAACGTTACTGTGGCGGAACGCTGCGTATGCCTTCGGGTAATTTACTGCTCATTGATCGCATCAGTGGCATTTGGCCTGCGGAAGATGGTTCGGGAAAAGTGCGGCTACGTGCAGAAAAAGATGTGAAGCCTGGGGAGTGGTTCTTCAAGGCGCACTTCTATCAGGACCCTGTGCAGCCGGGCTCGTTGGGCCTGGAAGCGCTGCTTCAAACGCTCCAATTTTACGCAATCCATATAGGAGCTGCGGAAGGAATTCAGAACCCGGTGCTGAGTTTAGAAAACCCCCACGATTGGAAATATCGCGGTCAAGTTGTGCCTTCCAATAAGAGAATCGTTTCAGAAGTGGAAGTGAAATCAGTGGTGCGCGAGGGCGGCAGCGTGGTGCTGAAAGCGGAGGGTTGGTTGTGGGTAGACGGTACGCGCATCTACCAGATGAACTTTGGACTGCGGGTGAGTTGAAAGAGCGACAACTTCAAAATCCAGCCTGATGCCGTAAGTGTTCTTCCCGGTCATCAGTGATGGCGTTCAGCGCGTTAAAGCCCTTTGGAGCCTCACCAGTATGAACAAGAAAGTGTCCAACTCGCTTCAACGAGGGGCGTTTTGCCAGATCTCGGATCGCCATTGGTACAACATTCGTCCGGCCTGATCTGTTTTACGTGTCATATCTTTCAATATGACAGAAACCACTTGAAATTGAAATGGCAAATTACCGCTGAGCTCGACGCTCTGGTTCCACTGCTGCTGCAATGGCCATTGTCGCGTAAGCAGCACCGGCCGCAGAAATCCATTGATCATGCCCGTAGGGATACCCACTTTCAAAGTAAGGCTGCACCGGTAATGAGCGACTCTTCACGTGCCAAGTGCCGTCGGGTGCCTGCGTGTCCAAAAGAAAGCGAAGACCGCGTTGATAGGTAACATGTGAAGCCCGCACACCGCCTTCATGCAACGCCCAGAGCGCCATACCGGTTGCGTAGGCGTCAGTCGACATCGCACCAAGTTGCGACCAGCCACCATTTTTCTGTTGCATTGCTTCTAAGCCACGCGCGGCCTTATCCAAAGCTTCCGGTCCGGCTTTCGACCATGCCAAACCAAGCAGATGAAAAGTACGCTCCTGCGTGGTTTCCGGCTTCGCTTCCAGCAGCCAGGATCGGGCGCGGGCCAGCCGTGTTTCATTGTCGGCACTCTGCACTTTCGATCCGTAAGTCTTCAAAGCGTAAATCGCATAGGCGGTTGTAGTGAAGTCATCAAAAGTCAGCGGAGGCCTGTTCGCAGTGGTGCGCCAGTAACCTTCAGGTTCCTGCATGGATTTTATAAAGTAGATCTGCGCATCAACCCTGGCGTCTGCAGGTCTGCCAGCGGCTCCGAAAGCGAACAGTTCATAACCAGCGGAGCCCACCGGGTTCGTGGAATATTCAATGAACCGTTCCATGGTGACTTCCGAAACTTCCGGCGGCAGTTGTTCAATGGGAGGTCCTGTTGTAATGCCCTGCTTCCGCGCGAACGCTTGCGCCCCAGCGGGCAGCATCTGGTTGTGACAAGAGTTGCAGCCGCCCGTCTTGATGAAGTTGGGACTGGTTTTTTCCAGCAGATGCAATCCTTTTTGCGCAGCGGAACGCAGAACAGCAGCTTCCACATCAGCGGCCACAGCCAACGACGGAATCAACAAAATGAAATAAGCAAGGCGCATAAAAACTCCTAAAAAGTACCTTCGGAAAGGGCTCCACGAATGATGGTTGTAACTTCGGTTTCACCACGTTTTGCAGCCAGGGTAAGAGCGGTTTCATCTTCGCCCGTGGCATGAACTTTGGCACCTTTGGAAAGCAGCAGCCGGATCAGTGCCGGGGATGCGGTGTCACAATAGGCGGCATGCATCAATGGCGTATAGCCACGATAATCGGTTGCGTTGACATCAGCACCTTTATCTAATAACAGTCTCACCGATTCCAAATGTCCACGATTCGCTGCGTTAGCAATGGCCGTTTCCCCGCGCTTGGTCCTGGCTTTCACGTCGGCACCTTTGGCAATCAGCAGTCCCACTGCGGCGGGAGTTGCGAAGGCCGCGTTCATCAATGCAGTTGCCCCAGTAGCCGATGCTGCGTTTACGTCAGTGCCCTTTTCAACCAACAGCTTTACGGATTCAAAACTAATTCCAGACGCCGGAAATAAAGCAGTGAGTCCAGTAAGTGTGCGGACGTTGGGATTGGCCCCAGCTTCCAACAAAAACTGAACTAAGGGGGCTCCAGCGGGCAGGGTCGCGGCCATGTACAATGCGGTTCGCCCTTCCACCGTTTGGGCGTTGATGTTGGCACCCTTGGCCAGCAATAGTTTCATTTTCGCCGGGTCCGTCACGCACCAGTGCAGCGCGGTTGCTTTGCGGGAATTGCTGGCATTGGGATCAGCACCAGCGGCCAACAGAACTTGCACCATTTCTATAGTGCCGGAATTTGCGGCATGCATCAGCGCGGTGGACCCTGCTGCATCGGCTGATTTCGCCATCTTCTTTGCACCGGCTTTGACCGCAGCAAGATCATAGCGATGGATTGCATCCAGAAAAGCTTGCACCTTCGGATCAGTTGGCTTGCGCTCTTTCACCGCTTCATCAGCACGACCAGGCATGTCTGCACCTTGGTCGATCCATGCACGCAACACGGCGATTTCCTCGGCTTCCAACGCACCACTTGGTGGCATTTGCATTCCCGCCGAAGAGCCGCTGATGCGATGCATCAATTTGCTTTCCACACTCTTGCCTTGAATGATGACAGGACCATAATCGCCGCCGCGCAACGCGTTCTGGCGCAGGTCCAAACGCAGACCAGATTGCTGCTGCTTTGCGCCGTGGCAGGAAAAACATTTGGCGGTGAGGATCGGCTTAACATGTTTATCGTAATCCACAGTTTCACCAAACACGCAGGGCAGCAACAGGCAAAGCAAGATGAGCAGACGTGGGGGCATGGTGGAAATGCTATCAACCTCTGCGATGGGAGTCAATGCCGGGCGACTCATTAAAGTTCCTGCAACTATCGTGAAACTATCCAGCAATCGATTGACCGAAAGCCCAATTACGCCTAGACTAACCTTGACCACAATTCAATACAATTGAATAATAGTGAAAAACTAATATATTGTGATCAGATTTACACTTCACATGGAGGCTAGGAATGAATTCTAGACAAGCATTAAGAAGATCGCTGACGATCATCGGTTTAGGGAGCATGGGTTTAGGACGCTTAGTGGCTGCCTCGCCTACCCTGGATGAACAACTGGCTGCCGTCTTACAGCAAGCTGGCTTCACCGGGAAAACTGAATCCACGTTAACCACCCGCCTGGGTCGTCCATTAAATCCGAAGTTAGCAGAATTGGGACGGCTGTTGTTTTTCGATAAGATCGGCGCGTTACATTCAGATAACGGTTGCGCGGGATGCCATGCTCCTTCTGATGGATTCGGCGACAGCCAATCGATCGCCATTGGCGTCCAGAATAACAACGTAGTTGGGCCGAACCGACATGGCCCAAGAAACCAACGCAGAACTCCGAGCGTGGTGAATACCGCTTTCTATCCAGGATTGATGTGGAACACGCGCTTTTCCGCGCTATCGGGTAATCCCTTCGATAACTCCCAAGCCTTTCTTTTCCCACTACCGGAAGGCGTAACCAAATTTCCAGCCAATGACCCCATCGTAAAGCACTTACTCATTGCGCAAGCTCACATTCCTCCAACAGAGACTGTGGAAGTGGCCGGTTTCACTAAAACCAAGAACACGCCATTCTCACTGGGCCCACGCTTCGACCAATTTGATGATGGCCTTGGTTCGCCACTTCCTCCGCCTGATAATCAGGGATTCCGTAACGACCCCATTCGTCAATCCGTCCTGAATCGGCTGAATGCTTCAGCCCCTTACAAGACGCTATTTGGAAACATTTTTCCTTCGGTTAAGTCAGGTGGTTTAATCAACTTCACTATGTTCGGTCAGGCTATTGCTGAATTTGAGTTCGGACTGGTGTTTGCAAATGCGCCGATAGACCGATTCGCAAGGGGCGACCACAACGCCATGAGCAGTGAGGAAAAACGCGGCGGACTGATCTTCTTCGGCGAAGGAAAATGCGCTCAGTGCCATTCTGTTAGCGGAAAATCTAACGAAATGTTCAGCGATTTTAAGAACCATGTAATTGCAGTTCCACAAGTCGCACCCTTCTTCGGTGTAGGAAAAGGGAATTTGATCTTCGATGGGCCCCAGGAAGATGAGGATTTTGGATTGGAACAATTCACCGGTAACTCTGCCGATCGTTACAAATTTCGCAGTTCGCCACTGCGCAACGCTGCAACTCAGCCGACTTTCTTTCATAACGGTGCGTTCACGCGGTTGGAAGATGCCATTCAACATCATTTGAATGTCGCCGATTCAGCCAGGCACTATAACCCGATTAAAGCAAAACTGGACAAGGATCTGACATACCGACTGGGGCCCATCGAACCAGTACTGGCTCGGCTTGATCCGCTGTTGGCTCAACCCATCAAGCTTTCCCAGGACCAGTTTGAAAGCTTAGTTAAATTTGTAAAGGTCAGCCTGCTTGACGCTCGTGCAAGTCGACGAAACGCATGTGCCTTGGTTCCTGCCATAGTTCCCAGTGGAATGTCACCGCTCAATTTCGAGCAATGCAAAGGGGAAGATGATGACAAAAAAGAGGAGGACAGAAACGAATAGAAATGTTTACTCCTTCAATCCATGTCTCCGGATAAAGATTGAATCGCAAAAAGCTTTCACCAGCGGCGGCGTCTTTCCTGACAAAGCACGCCGCTCTGGTTGAAACAGCGTTGCTACGAAGAAGGGATGGCCTTGCAGTTCCATCCCCCTCACCTCACCGCCAACATCGAAAGCAGTTCCCACGAGTGCACCTTCAAACAGCCGCGTTTGAAATTGAGGGTTCAGCCCATAGCTGCAATGGTAGCCTTCCACCACAGTGGGCTCACCATATGCCTTCCGCAATCGGCTCCCATCTAGAAGATGAATTACATCCGTTTTTTCCACCAGGGAACAGGCCAGCGGAGCTATCAATGGCATGGCTGTCGCTGGGTTGTCTTCCGCATGGTCGGCATCCTGCCAGCCCAAAACATTGCGCGCATATTCGATCACCGCATGCTGAAAGCCACCACACGTCCCAAGAAATGGACGACCAGTTTCTCTGGCGAAACGAATCGCATCGAGCGTTCCTTTGGGGTTTTCGTAAGGACTGGCAGGCACGCACCAAATAGCGTCAAATTCTTCCAGATCACGACCCGCATTGAGGATAGAAGCCGTTCCCACCCAAGTGCTCTTTACTGTTCCTTCACTCGCCAATTCCAAGGCCAGCGGAATTGCCTGATGTGCGATAACCGATGCGCTGTAATCACCAACCAGTGCCACTTTCATGCTTATACTAACGAGTATAAGGTAAAGAGAAATCTATGGAACTACGGGTTATTTATAAAGACGGCGTCCGCTTTGAGGCTGAAGCGCGCGGACACCGTGTAGAGATTGACCAACCGATCAGCG
>JAYWBH010000173.1:0-6919 GCA_043781815.1 Bryobacterales bacterium
ACGGAGTTTAGCTCCGTCGGATTCAATGTCCTGGCTTGCTTTCTATTGGCCGGTTTTCAGGTGACCATCAATGGCCGCTTTTGGGTGACCGCTGAGGCCGTCGACGAACTTCCGTTGCATTTAGTTTCATGAGTCAAGCGTACACTGATTCTACGGATTTGCAGCCATTAATTAGGTTCATTTCTTCTCACTAGGAGGGCCCAGAGTACTTTGGAATCGATTGATAATATCGCCACCTGCCTGCGAATAGACGGCAATCACAGTTACGACACCAACAAGGGAAAGACTGTCTCTTGATAAAAGGTCCAACGCTGGTGGCGAGGTGAGCAAGAACACTGCCCCAGCATTTGTTGCACTGATGATTGTGAAGACGGAGAATGCGATGCTAAGGCAACCAGCCGTAGAGATCGCGCTCGGATCCCTGCGAAATTTCAGTAAGACAAAAACGACCACTACGAACAAACTGGCAAGACCGCTGAAACGAAAATCGAATGTGGCAGCAATCCACCGGCCTACCTCATTGGCCATTTTAGATGCGGTCCAGCGCGCCATTCGCGGTTAGACGGCTAAGGCCAACGCCGAGCGCTGCGCCAATCGCTGCTCCAGGTGCTCCCCCAAAAATGGCGCCGATTGATCCAAGAACCACAGCGGAAGTGACCGGTGAAATCTGTCTTGAATCATGTCGCATTTTTGCATCAGCAGATGCGTAGTATGGGTGACCTGCCGGAGGAACGATTACGGGGCGAAACTGACTCCCACTTGGGTCGAAATACAGATATACAGGAAGCCCTTCGTCGGTTGTGCCAATACGATCCGTGTAGAAACCGGTCGGACTGAAATTACCTACCATAATACTCTTGCCTCTTCCTATACTTTACCATCTGGCTATACATTACCATCTGGATTATTGCTTGCGGCCTATCCACGTGCCTCCAACTTAAAAACATTTCATCCCCCAATTGTTTCCCAACCCTTCCATCTGTGCGATCATGAAAAACGATATGGCTCTGTTTCGCATTCATCGAATCAAAGAATCGGCTCAGCAGAATTTTCGTTGGGCTCCCCACACCAGTGGCGTCACCGCTGCTAAGCCCAAAGATTACGAAGAGGGCGGCATGGTTGAAGCGGCGGGACTCTATCAGGCTTGGCACCAAGTCCGCGAAACTCCCGATGCCCTGCGTCTGGGCGACATCCTCGAATCCGTCGAAACTAACGAAATGCGCATTTGCAAATACGTCGGCTTCGAGCAAGCTACCTGGGTGGTACTGGAACCGAAAAATCCAATGGACATGAAACAACCCCCTGAGCCTCCCCAAATGGCCAAAGCAGCGAGTACAATGTAAATAGATGGCCTGCGGATTCGATCCGCTGCATTTTGGGCAACGGGAGCCCGATGCAGTTTCTGTTAATTTGTACGCGTTGGTTGGGTACATACCTGCTCCACTCGGGGACTTTCTCGACAGTCTTCGTTGTCAATTGGTCCCCAATTGTCGTTTGCGCTCCCACGTTTCCTTCTTACCACCCCGCCCAATTCTTGGCTCCCCTCAAGACGCCTGGCAACAAATTGAGAAGATGTCCCTGCACACTCCCCGCTTCCAGGTTGACCTGGGCAAAGTCAATGTCTTCTGCAAAACCAGCGTGATCTATCTGGATTTGGCCCAAGGCATGGATCAGCTTTTCCGTGCGCATCGGTCGCTGAATCAGAGTGCCTTGCATTACGACGAACCCTTCGAATATCATCCGCACATCACCCTGGCTCAAAAATTTCCAGTAGCTGATCTTGCCCGTCTTCAGGAAGTAGCTGAACGCGAATGGGATGGCTATAGAAAAGACCGCAGTTTTGAAGTAGAAAAAATCACCTTCGTCCAAAACAATTTACTGCCCGGTTTTGATCAAAACGGGTTGCAAAATAACCAGTGGATCGATTTGGCCGAATGTAGCCTAGCGCGTTGAAAACGCAACCAATAGTACTACATTCAATGTGATACAATTTAGTCAGTCTGAAATCCCTGTGGATTAAATCGTTGGAGGCGTAATGCGTCTGATCGCTTTGATGTTGGGCCTGTCTTCCGTAGCGGCTTTGTGGGCCGCCGAATCCCTTCCCCCTAGAAAAGAATTTACCGCGCAACAAAAACGCTGGTGGGCCATTCAACCAGTCACTGTGACCAAGCCGCCGCAAGCCAAAGATCGCGCCTGGGGCACCAACACAATTGACGCTTTCATCTTGGCCAAGCTCGAAGAAAAAGGGCTGCATCCCAACGCTAAGGCCGATAAAATCACCCTACTGCGCCGCGCATCGCTGGTGATGACCGGACTCCCACCCACTCCCGAACAGGTGCAGGAATTCCTGGCCGATAATTCCTCCCATGCCTGGGAAAAGCAGGTGGACCGTTTGCTGGCTTCCCCACGATACGGTGAGCGTTGGGCTCGCCATTGGCTGGACCTCGCTCGCTATGCCGATAGTGAAGGCTTCAAGGCCGACGAAACGCGTCCCAATATTTACCGTTATCGCGATTATGTGATTCAGTCTTTCAACTCTGACAAACCGTACGATCGCTTTGTGAAGGAACAGATTGCTGGCGATGAACTATACCCCAACGATCCCCAGGCGCTGGTTGCCACTGGGTTCAACAGGCACTTTCCCGATGAATACAACGCCCGCAATCTGATGCAACGTCGCCAGGAATTGCTCAACGATGTGACCGATACCGTTGGTGCAACGTTCATGGGACTCACCTATGGTTGCGCCCGTTGTCACGATCACAAGTTCGACCCCATTCTGCACAAGGATTACTACCGGCTCCAATCTTTTTTCTCGAATACCCGAATCGAAGACAGCGCGCTTTTGGCTAGCAGTGGGGAATCGGCCAACTATAAAAATCGCTATGAAACGTGGGATTTGAAGACACACATAATTCGTGACGAAATGGCCAAGCTGGCTTCCCTTGAAGTGGCCAAATTGGATAAAGAAAATATGGACAAGTTTCCTGAAGAAATTCAGGACGCCGTCACCACTCCAGCGGAAAAGCGCACCCCCATTCAATGGCACATGTACTACAAAGCCAAGCCGCAACTTTCCCACACAGAGCAGGAAGGTGCAAAGCTGCTGAAGGGCGAACCCGCCAAGCGCTACGCTTTGTTGAAATCGGAATTGAAAAAGTTCGACGCCATTCGACCTGCTGAACTTCCCATTGCCCAAGCCATGATTGATAACGAAGCTCCCGGTGCGCCAAAAACATTCGTCTTGCGGGCCGGGGCTTACGATGCTCCCTTGGAAGAAGTGCAACCAGGATTCCTTTCTATTCTTGACGCTACCGACGCCACCATTACCAAGCCGAATGGACTGCCCACCAGCGGACGTCGCTCAGCACTAGCCAACTGGCTGGCCGATGCGAAGAATCCGTTAACAGCGCGAGTGATGGTCAATCGTGTGTGGCACTATCACTTTGGCAAAGGCATTGCCGGAACTCCCAGTGATTTCGGAGTGATGGGTGAAAAGCCTGCCAACAAGGAATTGCTGGATTCACTTACTGCGAACTTCACTGCTACCGGATGGAGCCTCAAAAAGTTGCACAAGCAAATTTTGATGTCCAGCACCTGGCAACAAACTACCGACTTCAATGCCAATGCCGCCGAAATAGATCCTGATAACAAGTTGCTATGGAGCTACAATCGCAGGCGTTTAGAAGGCGAAGCCATTCGTGATTCCATGTTGGCCGTCAGCGGAAAGCTGAATGACAAAATGTATGGCCCTGGCGTATTCCCTCCCCTGCCCCCTGGCGTAGTCACTCGCGGTGGTTGGAAAAATGAAGAAGTTGAATCCGAATCGAACCGCAGAAGCGTATACGTGTTTGTGAGGCGAAATACAAGGTATCCGATGTTTGAGGCATTCGACATGCCTGATACTCATGAAAGTTGCGCCCGCCGGAATATTACCGTAACGCCCGGGCAGTCTTTGGAATTGATGAACAACACGCTGGTCACTCAATGGGCCAAGCAGTTCGCCGAGCATGTATCGAACGATGAAGGCGTCAGCGAGGATGCAAAAATTGACCGGGCCTGGAAGATGGCTTTTGCCCGCACGCCCAACACAGAGGAAAAGAAAAAGGCAGAGGAGTTTTTAACTAAACAAACCGCCCTGCTGTCAGACGGAAAAGCGGCCTTCGCCGACTTGTGCCATATGCTGTTTAACTCCAACGAGTTTTTGTACATCAACTAGGATACTTTTATGAACAAAAACCTTGGACATCATTGGCCAGTAAGATCGCGCAGAGAGTTTTTCCAACAGGCAGGCAGCGGTTTGGGCAGCATTGCACTGGCTTCGTTACTGAACGCAGAAGCGCGTGGCGCGGCACTTCCCATGCCCCATCACAAGCCGAAAGCGAAATCCGTGATCTGGCTGTTTATGGAAGGCGGACCCAGCCATGTGGATCTGTTCGATCCTAAACCGAAGCTGAACGACTTGGACGGCCAGCCGATGCCAGAAAGTTTCGGCAAGCCGATTACGGCCATGGGCACGGCCAATAATTCCATTATGGGTTCGCCCCGCAAGTGGCAACAGCATGGCAAGAGTGGGCTGTGGGTGTCCGACTGGTATCCCAACATCGCCAAGCATGTGGACGATATGACGGTGGTTCGTTCCTGCTGGGCCAACGGACTGAATCATGTGGGTTCCGTGTGCCAGATGAACACTGGCGATATTTTGGCGGGTCGCCCTTCCATGGGTGCCTGGGTGACTTACGGGCTAGGTTCGGCGAACAAGAATCTGCCGACGTTCACCATTTTGTTGGATGACAAAGAACCAGTGGGCGGGCCTAAGAATTGGAGTTCCGGGTTTCTTCCTGCCACCTATCAGGGCACGCAGTTTCGTCAGGGCGAAGTGCCCATATTGAATTTGAAGCCATCCGATTCTTCTGACCAGCGGCAGCGCAACAAGCTTGGGTTCCTGAAAAGTTTGAACCAACAGTGGAGTGCCGATAAGCAGGACGATACGGAACTGGATGCGCGCATTCAGAGCTATGAATTGGCGTATCAAATGCAATCTGCCGGACCCGAGGCTGTGGATTTAAGCAAGGAAACGGAAGATACCAAATCGCTGTACGGCATGGATAAGCCGGAAACCGAAGCCTTCGGCAGGAACTGTTTGATGGCTCGACGGTTGGTTGAACGCGGCGTAAGATTCATTGAACTCTATTGTGGTTCCGGTTCCGGTTGGGATGCTCACAACAATATTGAGGGCAATCATTCCAAATGGTGCCGTGCGTCCGATAAACCCATTGACGGTCTGCTCACAGATTTGAAGCAGCGGGGAATGTTGGAAGACACTTTAGTGGTTTGGGGTGGTGAATTCGGTCGTACGCCTTTCAACGAAAAGGGGAACGGTCGCGATCATAATCCTTGGGGTTTTAGCATGTGGTTCGCTGGCGGTGGCGTCAAAGGTGGCCAATACATTGGCACAACCGATGAAATTGGATTGCGAGCTGTGGAACGCCCTTGCCATGTGCACGACTTGCACGCATCCATTCTCTGGGCACTCGGGTTAGATCATGTTAAGTTGACCTACATGCACAATGGACGTGGAGAACGGCCCACCATTGTCGGTGGAGAGGTGATTAAAGAGTTGTTCGCCTGATTATGTTTTTCCCAATATTGTTTGCTCTAGCCGATGTCCAAGCGGATCGCGAAATAGCCAGGCGATTGAAGAATCGTGAACAGGAAGCACTTGGCACACTTTATGATCGTTACGGCAGACTGGCTTTTTCCCTGATATTACGAGTGGTAAAGAATTCAGCGGTGGCTGAAGATCTGGTGCAGGAAACATTTCTGCGCGTGTGGAATCGTGCGCAGGCGTTCGATGAAGAAAAGGGTGCCTTAGGACCGTGGGTTTTAACCGTTGCTCGCAACCGGGCAATTGATTATCTGCGGAGCGTGAATGGTCGTATGTCGCAAAATATGTACGAACTTTCCGGGAATGAGCAACAGTCCATGTTCGGCGACTTGGAAAAGGACATTCTGAATTCCGATCGGGCCAGAATTTTGCGGGAGGCTTTTCAAAAGCTGAACGAAAATCAAAAGACTGTTCTTGAAATGGCTTACTTTGAAGGTCTGTCTCAAACTGAGATGGCCGAAAAAATGAAGCAGCCGTTAGGCACGGTGAAAACGTGGGTTCGTAGTGGATTACAAGCGCTTCGTGCAGAGTTAGGGGAGGCGCTAACGGCATGATTTGCGAGGAGCTAAAAGAGATGTATGAACTGTACGCGATGGGCGTTTCCGACGACCCGGAGCGCAGTGAAATCAATTCGCACTTGGCCCAAGGCTGCGTAACCTGCACCAAGGGCGTGAAGCATGCTTTTGAAACGGTGAGTATCATTGGTACCACTGCGTTCGATGTAGCACCGCCTGCCCGCTTGCGTGCCAGGGTGATGGCGTCCATTCGGTCCGAACCGTCCAAGCAATCTTTCTGGAGTCTACCTTATGCCTGGATGGGTTTGGCCGCCGCACTAGCCATGGTCGCCCTGGGGCTTTGGAATCGCGAAGTGGGCCTGGACCGATCCTTGGAAGAAGCCCGTCAACAAATTTCCGCCTTAAGCCAAACTCAGGAACGGGACCAAGCCGCCATCCGCCGCGTCAATGCTGCGCTCAACTTTTTGAACCAGCCGGAAACACGTTTGGTGACAACCAGTGGGAAAGCCATTGAACTGCCACCCAAAGCACGGGTCTTTGTAAACGCAAAAACAGGTGTATTAATGATGGCGGGGAATTTGCCGAAGCTGGGCCCAGGCAAAATTTATGAGATGTGGTTGATCCCCAAAGGCGGCGCAGCCCCAGTGCCCGCAGGCTTGTTCCAGTCCGATGAAACCGGCACAGCCATGCACTTAAGACCAGGAACAGTAGACGTTGCCTCCACTGCTGCGGTAGC
>JAYWBH010000174.1:0-6896 GCA_043781815.1 Bryobacterales bacterium
AGGAAACCAAGGCACGACGCCTACGATCTGGCTATCCACATGGAGTTGGAAGGGGTCACCGATCAGGTGGCTCAAAGTGTTTACGGCTATGCAGGCACGCTGGAAATGGCCCAGGCCTATTTTCAGCCAATCGAAATGCCCCGTCCCAAAGTTGCCCCGCCCGGCCTTGGTCAAACACTTTTAGAATATTTCAAAGGGCTGGCCTTTGCTCTTCCCGTACTGATTTCCGCCGTGGTCATGATCCGATTTTCCCTTTCGCTGTGGGGCGGACCCATCTCCATTGAAGATGCCGCAGCAGTGGCCATCGGCACACTCTCCAGCTTTTTGGTTACCGGTGGGTTGGTCCAGGTAATGGCTTGGCGGGTGCTGTTTTTGTTGACCACAGGGGACCCCGGAACCGCCGCATCCACATGTGGTTTGTGGTGCCGACGCGGTGTTCTGGCGCTATTCGGTTCCGGCTGCGCAGGATGGCTGGTCAATGGATTTTTCGGCTGGATGCCCGATTCGTTAGCGCTGCTCGCCGTAGGCTTCCACCTTGCCTTGGGCATGCTCTGGTTAGCCAGCGGAGCACTCTATGTATTGGAAGGAATGCTTTGGATTTCCGCAGCCACTGCCGTTGGTTTAGCCGTCGCCGGATTCCTGCATTACGGTCTGGCCGCAGGTCTGTACCTTTCGCAATTTTGCGGTCTGGGTGCCGCTATTGTTATCTCTGCATCGGCATCCTTCCTGATCTTTCGCAAAAAGGCCGGGAACAAATTTCCCAAAGGGGAACGGATTCCGCGGCCACGCCTTGTGCATACCGCAGCACCGTACTTTCTATATGGCTTGCTGTACTACTGCTTTTTATTTGCCGACCGCTGGATCGCCTGGACCGGTAAAACCGCCAGCGAAACGTTGCCCATTTTTTTTCGTGGCGATTATGAGGCTGGGCTGGACGTGGCTTTGATTGCCTTTGTGTTTGGTGCCGGGTGGGTCCACGCATCCACGCAGTCCTTTTTTGCCACCATGCAGCGGGCACTGTCGGAATATTTACTCAACCAGGCCGCGGAATTCAACCGCGCCATGCACCAATTTTACCTGCGCCGATTGTTGCTGTTTCTGCCCATCGCGGTGCTCACCTGCATGCTGGTTTATTGGGCCGGCATCCGGCTGGATGTGCTCAGCACCATGGTCATGCGTAAAGTGGCCGCAACGGCGTTAGTGGGCTTTCTCTTCCTGGTAATCGGGTTGTGGAATGCCAGCTTGTTCTTTGCACTTTCGTTGCCTTTTCATACGTTGCGAGCCATGGCGTTGGGGCTATTTACCGACCTGGTGGTGAGTTACATCTGCTCCCGCACAGGTCATTATTCCGATTCTGTTTATGGGTTCGCCGTAGGAGCCTGCTGCTTTGCCCTGTGGTCATCCTGGATGTGCAGTAAAGAATTACAAAAGGCAGATCATCTGCAATTCGCCGCTTCGGTTTAAGCTTATGGAAATCCTGAATCTGTTTCGAGTGGGTACAATTCTAGCGCTGGTGTACCTGGTGCTGCCTTTGTACGTCACCCGCTTTGGTGGCAAATACAAGACAGGTTGGTTGAATCTGGTTGGCCCGGTATTCCTGCGTACAGCCCTTTTTGTGCAGATTTCCGTGATTGCTTTAGGCCAGTGGCGGCTATGCTTGCCGGGCACCATGGGTGCACTTTACTTTTTCTGGATTCTTGCCAACACCTGGCATTCTTACCATTCCCGTTGGATGTATCAATCCATTGAATGGAAGTATCGGTGGAGCCGAATCCTAAAGCGTCTGGAACCGAAAACTGGTAAGGGTCCAGTTAGAGTTACCACCATTTCACCACAATCGGCCATCGCCTACGTCCTGATCAGCTTCATCTTTTTGCAGACCGCTGGGTTCCCAGTGGCCAATCTGCGATTTTTGACACCGGAGAGTTATGGCCGAGCATTGTCCATCGGCACACTGTTGCAGGGCAGCACCTGGACTTATGAAGGGTCGATTCCGCTGCTCATCCCCGCCGCATTTTGGACCGGGCTGGACGCAGCGACTGTTGTCCGGTTGAGCGGTCCCGTCATATTGCTGGCACTGCTATTTGCCTGTTGGCATTGCGTCAAATCTTTCGGCGGATCATGGCGATCGGCCTTCTTCGCCATCTCGCTTTTTTGGATCGCCAGCCGCTGGTTTCAGTTGAACCCAGGTGAGGAAAATACGGCACGAGATTTAGCAGCACTGTTCCTGTTGTTAGCCATTTCCCATTTGCGAACTTCGTATGGGTATGCGGCCATTTCATTGCTATTGGTAGTGATGGTGAACCCGCAGTTGGACGCCGCGTATCTCTGTCCATTACTGGCCGTCTTTGCCGGGCTGGCCCTGGAAAAACTGTTAGTCTCCATTCCTACTTTTGTGTCCCGACCCGCAACGGCTGGGTTACTCTTGGCAGCAGGATTGCCCGCCGTGATTGGTGCCGGACCTCGCTTTGCATCGGAGCCGTTGCAGTACGAATCAGCCGCCCGCGCGGTGTATGAAATCGCCGCGCAATTCCCCAGAAATCAATGGACCATCGTTTCCCCTGGCAATGAACTGGCCCAAATTTACGGCCGCGGTTGGCACGTGCAATTATCGGAATTTACCCGTCGTCATAAGGTGGAGCAGGTATCGCGACCAGATTTCGAGTTCCCTTATCCCACTGGGCATGTGTTTGTTTTTGTAGAGAAAAAGCCGTTACCGGTAAGAGCCATGGCCATCTATTCCAATGGCGATGAGGCAGCTTATAACTACGCCACGCAGTCCGGCAGAATGGCGTTGGAATATCAGGCAGCAGAATTGATGGCCGCTTATGTCGGCACGCATCGCAATGTTTCTGTATTTGGAGAGGATGACGATTTGATTGTCTATCACGTACAGCCGACTCCCGCTAAAGTTACCAAGTGATTAGAAACAGCTCAGGCGCCCAACTGCAGCCGGTCCGCCAACTTTGCCGGTAGACCCGCCGCAAGAATCTTAGCTTGCGCTGCGGCAATATCGTAAGCAACGCGGCACAAAGTCAGATTCCGGCTCACCGTATCGAACAACGCATAAGCCGCCCGTGGATCCTCATCCCGTGGTTGACCCACCGAACCGGCATTGATCAGCCAACTGGCCGTGTCATCCACTTCAAATTGAAGTTCGGTTTGTTTTTCAGGAGGACCACCGCCTTGCCGGATCCCATTGCGATGACAATAAAAAATACCCTGCCGATGCGTGTGACCAAAAAACAACACGTTGGCACCTAACTGGCCAGCCACTTCCCGGGCATCCTCTACGTCGAAAATGTATTCGTCTTCGTCGCGTACCGAACCATGCAGAATGCGCATTTCATCAAAGTCCACCGGACCCTTGGGCAGTTGCTGCAACCACGCTTTGTTCTGAGGCGATAGGCTCCGCAAGGTCCACACAGCAGCGGCTGCGGCAAGTGGGCTAAGGTTACGGATAGGCTCAATTCCAGAACAAAATTTATCGTGATTGCCGCGTACGGTAAGTGTGGTGTGGGCGCGAACCCATTCCGACACCCGGTTGGGATCGGCCCCATAACCAACCACGTCTCCGCAGCAAATCACTTGGGCGTAACGACCCTTAGCTGCTTCCACCACGGCTGAAAGCGCCTCCCAGTTTCCGTGGATGTCAGAAAGGATTAAGTAGACCACAAGCGAATCGCAACAATTTCCGGCGGAGCGCCAATGCGCGCTGGCAGGCCAACAGTTCCAATGCCCCGCGTCACAAAAATTTTCGACTTCCCAATTTCATATTGACCATACACATAAGGCGTATAGAAGCGGGCAATGTTCACGTGCTGATGCAGAATTTCCACCGATACCTGGCCCCCATGCGTATGCCCCGACAATGTCAAATCCCAACCCTGCGCAGCAGCTTTCTTGAACACTCCAGGATTGTGCGAAAGAAGTAAATTGAACGTGTCCGGTGAACCATCAACCAGCGCTTCGGCACCTTGCAGCGGAGGCTTGGAGGACACCTGGTAATCCACTCCGGCCAGATTGATGGTTGCCGCGCCGCGCTTCAAATGCAGGTTCCGCTGGCGTAGAAATGTAACCCCAAGCTTGCCGCACTCCCGTTCCACGTAGCCTTCACACCTGGCGTAGACTTCATGATTTCCATTGCATCCATAAACGCCCAAATCCGATTTCAATCGCCCTAATTGCCTGATACAGGCATCCAGCGGATCTCCACCGCGCGTGATCAGGTCCCCAGTCATCACCATCAGGTTGGGTTTCGTATCGTTGGCCATATCAATGGCGTAGATCAACTCTTGTTCGGAGAGAAACGGGCTCAAGTGAATATCGGACACTTGGGTGATCAGAAATCCGTTCAGGTCCTTGGGCAATCCAGGGATTTTTATGTCTTGTGTTACCAGGCGCAGGTCACGACGTTCAATGAAAACTCCAAACCCGGTAGCCAGAGCAGGAGCAGCCACCAGCATGGTTTGGGCTGCGGTCAAAAACTGCCTTCGCGCAGGATGAAAATCGGAGTTCCAGGAGCTCTTTCCCAACTGACGGGCCACACCCAATGCAATGGTGGAACCAACCATGACCACGGCCCACAGCATTAATCCGCCACGAATCCATTGGGTAACTGGGCCAACGGGAAGGTAATGCCACATTTCCGGAAACTGCAAAATCAAGCCGAAAGCGGAGAGAACGCCGCTCGTCAGAATCAGCCAATTCACCAGCAATCTGTTGCGAACCAGCCAGTTATTTGCGGTTGACTGGCGGTGCCACAGGTACAGAGTAATGTGGCAAGCCGCAGCCAGAATCGTCTCAAACATTTCAGGGATATAGTGCGATAGATCGGCAGTGGTGTTGGAAAAAATCAGACGAATTAGCTCCTGCTACTATGATATCGTTTGGATCGCGATTTTGCTTTAGGGTTTAGAGTACTTTCCGAAAATTTAACTTCAGTTACTTCAGGCCGAAGCCTGTGTTTTGTCGGGTGTTATTGGTATTGGGCGGTCCGATGGGGGTGCCAACCTGCCCTGGACCACTGGTTTTTTGTTGACTCTTATCTTTAGTCTGATCGTAGATGAACTCCCACTCCTTAATATTGCTACGGTCGTTCACCAGTTTGATGCCTTCGTTGTCGTACTTGCTGGCGATCCCGGCGATCCCGGCACCTAAGGGAGTGTTGGTAGCCGCTGCGGCGATCGCGGCCCCGTTTGGATTGGGTGTGGTAAGAAGCCCTTGAATCATTCTTAATGCCGGATTGTCCGCACCTGACAATGGAGTTTGGTTAGGCGGCTGTCCCCCATTTGGCAAATTCGGGTAAGGATTGTAAGGCTGCTGCCCGTTTTGAGAATTGGCCACTCCAGTTGGATAGCTGGGGAAACGCTGTCCAGGTTGGGGAATCACACCCGGAGGCAGAAAACCCGGAGGAATATTGGACCCTGGAAATCCTGGTTGATTGGAGGTGACCGGACCTGGGGTACCATAGCTGGGATTGTTAGGGTCAGGTGGATTATTGGGATCGATTACCGGATTGTTGGGATTATTCGGGTCCCGGAATCCAGCCGTTTCACTGGCTCGTCGCTGACCCCCAGGAGGAAATTGAGTAGTTCCACTGGTTCCACCCCCAACATAGTTATAGGTGGGGTTTACCGGAGGAGGTGCAACCACCGGCGTAACGGGAATTGTATTGGAAGCAGACAAACCCGTGGTAGCTGCAATCGAACCGGGCTGACCGGGCTGAGTGGGCTTTTTCACCAGGGAATCCGTCAACTGACCATTGTTGGAATGAATCAATCGCCAATCGTCCTTGCCCGTAAACGGGTCCACATAGCGCCGTCGTAGGAAGCGGATCTGATTGGTATTTTCCAAATCATCAATGGTTTGCGGAGGCTTTTTCAACTTCCGTTGATACAACTGAATGGCCCGCACATACTCATTGCCGCGCACCACCAGCACTTCTTCCTTCACCCGCCGACCCTCAAACACCAATCGCGGCAACTGCGTGTAAAGGGTAATCGCAATGGCCGCCGCCATCACCATCACCAGCATAATGGCAAACCCTTCCTCACCCTTGTGGGACAGGCTTCCCCGCCTGTTGTGATGGGGCTTCGCCCCACGAAAGCCAATGAAAGCCTGTCCAGAGTGGCGGTCTTCGTCATTTTTCCTCAGTATCTGGCTTTCAACCCTGCCCAATTTCAGAAGTTTTCCAGGCACTTGAAGGCATGAAAAAAGCCCGCTAGGCGGACTTGGCAGGCTGAATGCCTGCCCCACAAACTCAGCTCCAAGTCTCGTGAAAGTCGGTGAATTGAGTGTGGGGCAGGCGATTCCGCCTGTCCGCTCGCTTGCGAGCGAAGTTTTCATTCCGATTTCCAAAAAGCTAAAGGGAATCCCTGATGTACTTAGTATCTGGCTTTTAACCCTGTCCAATTTCAGAAGTTTTCGAGGAACTTGAAGGCATGAAAAAAGCCCGCTTGGCGGACTTGGCAGGCTGAATGCCTGCCCCACAAACTCAACTCCAGGTCTCGTGAAAGTTAGTGAATTAAGTGTGGGGCAGGCGATTCCGCCTGTCCGCTCGCTTGCGAGCGAAGTTTTCATTCCGATTTCCAAAAAGCTAAAGGGAATCCCTGATGAACTCAGTATCTGGCTTTCAACCCTGTCCTGTATCAGAAGAGAACTCGTCTTATCTGCGTTCATCTGCGTCAATCTGCGGCTAAAAATGCGTGGCATTAGGACCCCTGCTGCGGCTCTTCCAAAGCCAGCGTCTGTTCATAACTCTGCTGCGTATCTTCCACCACTGCGGAATTCAACCCAATGCGAATCACTTTGTAGCGCTTGCGAATCAGGTCGCCTTCCCCAGCCACATGAATGTCTTCCCCTTCCAGGAAGAACGCCCGTTTCGACGCCTGTCG
>JAYWBH010000175.1:0-6894 GCA_043781815.1 Bryobacterales bacterium
TCGCAAATTGCGGAGCGGATCAAAAGTGCCTTTTGGTGGGACTGGCAGTTTGCTTTTCCCCACCTTTGGGGGCGCGGTGCGAACAGCAGGAGGCGGGGCAGAAACATAGCCACTCAGCACCCTTGTGAACTGGCGATACGAGATTCCGAGTTCCTGATTCCAAGCCGGCCAGATATCACGGAGGCACTGTCCAAGGGCCAAGGCGGCTTCAATTTCGGGCCAACGTGCGCGGAGGATGGCAGATTTTACAATTCGGCGTTCGGGTTGTTCAGCCATATTGTTGCACCTTCGATAACTCAGATCCTGTTTAGACGGTATCATGAGTTTTACGCCTTGGCAAGAGGGAAAGACGTCTATGGACGTCCTCGGTTGAATGAGCGCTCGGATTCTGGAAGCGAAGACGTCCATGGACGTCTTCGATGATCGAGGGTGTTCAGATCCGGCAATACAGGCAGTGATAGAGGGCATTGTGCGGCGGAGAGGGTGGTAGTGGAACATAAAGGAATGGCGGATTGTGGTGCTCGCAGTTTTCTCTTGAAGTTGTGTTTCAAGTAGTTTAGAGTGGCGGATAGAGAGTCGGTGGAATCCGCCATATGCCGGACAAGCAAAACGGGACTGAAAACGGGATCAAGGCGAGGCAACGCGTCGATCTTCGTCTCGATCCGGAGACCAAGGCTAAACTCGAAGCCGCAGCCAAGGACGCAGGTTTCCGAAACCTCACGGCTTTTGTTCGCCAGATTCTCTCGGCAGAACTGAAAGGCAAACGGGAATCGGATCAAGTCGCCGACATGGAGCAGAAAACCGTCGCGACCATCAACCGGTTGAGCCGCGACATGAATCAGCTACGTCTTCAGTTGCTGGCCACCTACTGCCTGGTCGATGGATTGGCGAAGGTAGTTCTCACCTGCCTGCCCGAGCCGTCACCGCAGATGTCAGAGCAAGCGACTGCCAATGCGAAGCGTCGTTACGAACGCCTGAACCGGGCCGTGGCCCAGGCCATGCGCGGAGAGGGTGCCGCAGTGCTTCAGGAGTTGGCGAAGTATGTCCGAGAATAAAGTCACAAGCCGGAGTCAGGACACCGCCCGAGACGGTGAGCCGGAATTCCGCATCCGGCCCCGCGCGCCCCGTCCGCCCAGGGCGGAGAACAAATCGCTCACCGGTTTCCGCCGGGTGATGCAGCTATTCTGTTCGACTGCACGCAAGGCGACCTCGAATGGAATCGCACGCGCGGCCAGGGCACGAATCAACGCGGGTCAGCGGTGCGCGGTCCGAGTCTCCTATTCACCGAACAAGACCAAGGGGCAGTGGCGCGCGCATGGCCGGTACCTCGAACGTGACTCGGCGGTCGGCGAGAATCAGGCCTTCGACCAGGCGGAAACCGGAGTGGATCTTCAGGAGCGGTTGGCGCGATGGCAATCTGCTGGTGACAATCGGCTTTTCAAATTCATTCTCTCCCCGGAGTTTGGCGACCGGCTTGATTTACAGGCGCTGACCCGCGACTTCATGCGGCGCGTGGAAGATCGTGTCGGCGTACCGCTCGAATGGACGGCGGTGATCCACAACAATACCGAGCATCCCCATATTCACGTTGCTCTCCGTGGAATGGTTGCCGGGCAGCCCTTGCGCCTGGATCGGGATCTCATCAGAAACGGTCTTCGGGAAGAGGCCGAACGCCTTTGCACTCTGACCCTTGGCTACCGAACCGACCAGGACATCCTTGCATCCCAGCGGCAAGAGGTTGGCTTCGCTCGCGCCACATCCCTGGACCGCCAGATCCTAAAACGCGCTGTTCCCGGCGCGGACGGCGAACTCCGCGTCGAGAGCCCCGCCAGCCAACGCGAATTCTTACAACTGCTCGCCTCGCGGATGGCAGTCCTATCGCGAATGGGACTTGCCGAGCCGGAGGGCAACGGCTGGAACCTTCGCGCCGACTACCTTCAGATTCTCAAGACCATGCAACAGGCCGGTGACCGGCAGAAGATGCTCCATCAATACGGCATCCTGCTTTCGGACCCGCGCCTGCCCACCCAGGTGACCCGCCCTCGCGACATCGAAAATCTCGAAGGCCGCGTAATTGCTCATGTCTACGACGACACAACCGGCGCTCCACAGATGATTCTTGAAGGCACGGACGCGCACGTTCACTTCATCCGTCACACGCCGGCCATGGAGCAAATGCGTCACGAAGGTGGGCTCAAGCCGAACAACTTTGTTTCAATGGAGCGCGTGGGCTCGTCCGAAACTGATTTGCTGTTGAAGATCACGGACCATGGCGACGCCGAAACATTCCTATCTTCTACTGCCATGAAGAAGTCAGCGAACCGGCTGATCCAGCGCGGCATCATTGCGCCTAACGCGGACTACGCTGGCTGGCTAGGCAAGTATAATCGAACACTTTCAGAACATCAGCCTGAGGTTCGATCAAGCAACACCGCTAAGTCGTTCACATCTGACGACCGAAACCGGGGGCGATAACCGGCAAAACCGCTGTTGGCCGAACCGCCGGTCGCGAGCCTTCTAAAACGAACGACATGACAAATGTCTAAAATAGTGATGATTCTAGAAGGAGTGTGATGACAATCGAAATTACGGGAGCCGTCAGAAGTACGAAGACACAACCGGAGCGCGCGGTAGTTGCCTTGGGAGATACCGTTCAGTGGGTCATCCGTGTAGGCGCTACTGGAGTGAAGTCCATTTCGTGGCAGGTATATTTCAACGAGGGCAGCCCGTTCAAGAATCGTTCCTGGAGGATGACCACCGAGGGCAGTTCAGATAAAGACGAGTTCGTGCATACCGGGGTGATTGACGCCGGCGAGGCACAAAAGCCAGGAGAGTACAAGTACGGTGTACGCGCCGTCGATGCCTCCGACAATAAGGAATTGAGTGACGACGACCCGTTTCTCGTTGTGCAGCCCCGATTGCTTTGATGAGCCCTCATGAACATTGAAGTGATGTGCATCGGGGAGGATCTTTACAGGGACATTGCTGCCGCCATCCGCTTGCTCAATGGCGTGCAGAGTGAGTTCCATTTCAGGTCAATTCCAGAAGCCAACCAACTTGATGGTCTGACTTTTCAGAGAGACAGTTATAAAACGAAGGATGTGTGGGCGTTCATGCAAGGCTACCGAACTAAGGCCGGTGGCCCCCACCCCTATCTTCTTGGCTTCTTAAATCGCCCGCTTTCTTCGGACAGTCTCGGGAACCTCTTCGGATCGCACAACGCTCAGGATGGCTTCGCGGTTGCAACTCTTCACGGGCATGTGCAGTTCGTTAGTGACCCTAAACGTTATTTGGCCTATTACATGGTCCGTTACGCGCTCAGCTTCGTCGATCCGGATCTCCGCTCTCATGACGTTCCAGAGAGAAAGAGTTGCTACTTTCACAAGAAACTCTATAAGCCGGATATCAAAGCATCTATGGATTCCGGCCACGTATGTGACCATTGCATGCCTGAACTGGATAAGCACACGTCCCCCCAGCAACGCCAAGCTCTGAAGGCCATGCGCGATGTGGTTAGCGGGCAGTATCCGTATGCGCTAATCATGAAGGGGGGCGGAATAAAGGGACTAGCCTTTGCCGGTGCGCTCCTGGAGCTAGAGAAGTACTTTTCCTTCGATGTCTTTGCTGGTGCCTCAGCCGGAGCAATCGCCTCAGTACTGTTGGCAGCGGGGTATCGTCCGGTCGAATTGCAAGACGTACTCAAAGAAACGGACTTCGGAACGTTTCTCGACGCATCGAGACTTCGATCAGTCTGGAATCTCGTTACAACCTATGGGCTATACAGCGGCGACGCCTTCGAGCGTTGGATCAGAGACCTACTCTCCGAAAAGATTGGCACGATGGGTCGCATTGAGATGCGACATCTAAATGAAGCCGTACTTTACGCCTGTAGTCCTGGAGACGGGAATGTTGTATTTGCTTCACGAGGGCTGAACAAGAACGTAGATGCCGCGTTTGCGACCAGATGCAGCATGTCCATCCCGTTTTTCTTTCGCCCCATGATGATCGAACAAAAGAGGGTTTACGACGGGGGCATGCGAAACAACTTCCCCGTAGCCAAGTTCTTAGCGGATAATCCGGGGAAACCGTTTCTCGCACTATATCTTGGAGCACCGCTTGGGTTCCGCAAGAGAAGGTCGATATTTTCCGAACTGTTGGATATCTGGATCGGTGGTGACGAACTGGCCGTAGTTGACGCCCATGCGGAAAGCGTTGTGGTCATTGACCCGCGGCCTATTTCCACTCTTGACTTCAGGCTGACCACAACCGAAGCTGAATTCCTTTTGCAATCAGGCCGGGCCGCAGCGTTGCGGTTGATTAGAGAACGCAAATTGGATGGCGGACCTAGCGAAGCCGATGTTCGCCGGGCGCAGGACGATGTCAACGCGCTTCGGTCGAGAGTGGCGGACGCAAGGCGATCAAAGAGCGTCAGGCGTAACGTTGCTGCCATTTCACTCATACTCCTGACCCTCGCTATCTTTGTGGCGTTTCGATTGCTTCACACAGTGCGTTAAGCGCACTCAGCGATTGTCGAGTCACTGTTCCCTGACGAAGTTGGCTGGCCTTCCGCAGAGGTGGCTCATGAAGAGCCTCATAGCGAGGGGTTACGATCCATCGCGATTCTAAATGGATGAACGTCGAAGTCCTTGACAGGCGGGGGTAATCGGGCGCAAACTGCAACTACCGCCTACGCTGGACCGCGTAGGTAACGATACGCATTCGGGAGGTAGTCATGCCTGATTCGCACAACATTCCAGAAGGACTCCAGGAAGCCGTCCTCGAAGCAGCCCTCACTGAACTGGGTGGCGAGCGGCTTGACGAGAGTGGATTCGAAGGTGAAGCTCCGACGAATCTCGACGCTGAATCGTTGGAAGGAGACTCACAATGACACCCAACGCCGTCGAATCTCCTCAAACGGCTCAGGCCGAGACGCCGAAGCGCGACTTCCGCCAGGAGGTCACGGACAACATCATCGCGATGCTTGAAAAGGGTGTCGCGCCGTGGCAGAAGCCGTGGGACCCCTCGAAATCCAATTTCGAACTGCCACACAACCCGACGACAGAGAAAGCTTATCGCGGTGGGAACGCCATTCACCTTCTCGCCACCGGGATCAAGCGCGGCTACGAAGATCCACGTTGGATGACCTACAAGCAGGCGCAGGAGAATGGCTGGCAAGTCAACAAGGGCGAGAAGGGAACACAGATTGAATTTTGGCAGTTCCCTGGACGCGAAGAACCCGGCGGCACGACCAAGGATGGAAAAGACGGAACTGCCGGAGCTGACGACGAGCGTCGCGGACTGATTCATCGCATCTACACGGTCTTCAACGGCACGCAGATCGAAGGCATTTCCAAGTTCGAACCCAAGATCCACCCGGAATGGGAGGTGGTGCAGACGGGCGAATCGATCCTCAAGAATTCCGCCGCACAGATTCACCACGACCAGCACGATCGCGCTTTCTATAGCCGTCTTTCCGACACGATTCATCTCCCAACGAAAACCGCTTTCCCGACACCCGCCGAATACTACGGCACCGCCCTTCATGAACTCGGTCATTGGACCGGCCATCCTGATCGCTTGAACCGGTTGTCGCAACCGGGTTCCTATGCGTTCGGCTCCCAGGAGTACGCCAAGGAGGAACTCCGCGCTGAACTGACCAGCGTCTTCCTTGCCGCCGAGCGCGGCATCCCGCACAATGCCGAGCAGCACGCCTCTTATCTGAACTCCTGGATTCATGCGCTCAAGAACGACAAGAACGAAATCTTCCGCGCCGCCAAGGACGCGCACCAAGCCGCCGATTTGTTGCTCGATCTTGAACGCGGCCTCACCGTGGAGGAGGCGCTCAAGACCAACCGCGCCGCCGTTGGCAGGGAAAAGACGGACAAGGAGTCCCCGGCGGCTTCTGCAATTCCGCAAGACATCGCAGCCCGTGGAGTGCCGGACAACCGACGCGGGAGCCGCGCTGGACAGAATGGGCTCGGCGATGAAGGGGCCCGGCGTGAAACTTCCGAGTTTGTCGCGCAGTATGAAAAGGGTTCGGCAACGGTGGACATCACAGAGAAGCCCACCGCGACCGAGCACCGCAGCGTCACCCCGGCCAGCAGCTTGAAAGGCCCGGACCGTCTGGGTGACGCCCGCATTCAGCAAGAGCGCATCCTCGACAACGATGTCGGTGCGTCAAAAGGCCCGCTTGATCAGGCCAAAGCAATGATTGAAGAGAAGCTCGGCAAAGGCGCGCAGCTTCAGCAGGTCCAAACGGAAAGCGGCATCTATCGGGGACCGGTCATCGGTTCAACGGACACCCACGTCATTCAGCAACTCACGCCGACTCTCGCCGTCGCGCATCCGAAGTCTTTGTTGCCGTCAATGCCAAACGCGGGTCAGCCGTTCCAGATCCAGTACAGCAACAACCAGGCGATGCTAAAGGCGTTGGAGCCGAAGGGACGTGGGAAAGAACTCGGGAGGTGACGTCATCATGTGGAGGCAAAACCCGCCCGAGATCTACCGCACGCCGAAAGACCCCAAGCACCTGGGTGGCTATAACTGGAGCGCCCTCGCATTTGGGCTTGTATTCCTACTATTGGCAAATGTCGCAGCCACACAATTTATCGCGTGGCGATTCCACTATCAGAAGGCATTGGGTGCGCCGTTGCTCCGAACGGAATCGTTCTCGGTCTATGAACCGTTCGCATGGGGAGCTTGGGTTTGGAAGCATGGCAGTTCTGAGAAGCCGGAGATCCGCCTCCCGATTCTCGGTGGCGCACTGATCGTTGTCGGCGCATCAAGCCTCGCGCTGATTCTTGTCTACGCCATCAACATCCGCCGCACGCGAAAACTGTCGGAGGATTCGGAAGACATCCACGGCTCTGCCAAGTGGGCGAGCGCTGAGGATGT
>JAYWBH010000176.1:0-6888 GCA_043781815.1 Bryobacterales bacterium
ACGGAGTTTAGCTCCGTCGGATTCAATGTCCTGGCTTGCTTTCTATTGGCCGGTTTTCAGGTGACCATCAATGGCCGCTTTTGGGTGACCGCTGAGGAAATTCCGGCCGCCCTCATCAAATCACAATCCACTGGACGAAGTGGTTTGACCACACTTGATCTCTTCGCCCCGGACGATTAAGAAATTAAAGCAAACCGTTCCGTTGGTGATTTTTCATCTTGGCTCTCGAAGGAGTGATTGGCTTCTTGCGCCACCATCAATAATTGGATTCGTGCGCTTTGTTGACCGCACCCCTATACAACTCACATTCCAATGATTGCTTGATCCTAACAACAGCAACAGTATGGGTTAATTTGGCACTGCTTTTATTGAATTCCTTCTCATATCGTTGAAGCTTGATCAGCAGCAACAATTCCTTGTCGTGCTTCTTCAGAATGTCCCGAAGTGCAGCTTTGGAGCAAACCAGTCTGAGACCAGGATGTGCACCCTCACCGCCATTGCCTTCCTTGCGGCCCCAGGCCTCTGAGTGCAAGTAGAGCGCTGGCTTTTTGCCTTCCCATCTTCGGCCGAAGGGGTCCTTTTGAACGAGTGATAGATTGGAAGCAAACTCCTTGGCAAGGAAGGGCCGATAGTTGGCTAACCGAACTCCAAATGTGTCTTGATCGTCAAGTTGTACTTCTCCGGATGGGCAGACTATCCAACGGGTATATGGATTTTTCTTCTCTCCAGGATACTGGTGCGCTTCTTCATTCCCCTCATAAGTCGGTATCCAGACAAACATCGGTTTCTCGCGTGTCAAACTACGTGCTAACCGTGGCGCTTGACTCGGCGAGACAAGCGCTGACGAAATCGCAACGTCAATAGCATCTGGCGATTGCCAACGTCCCTGAATAATCAGTTCTTCCCCGACGTGAGGACTTAGGCCGGCGAGTTGCATGAGTCTGCTTTTGTCACCCGTAAGTACGAGACCAGCTTTCGCGTATTCAAGCAGGGTTGTGGTTGCATCCAGTGGCGTGACGTCGGTACCGTCGGACAACCAATAGCCGTCTTCCCTTGTGTTCATGTAGCGCCCGAGCCAGTCGCTCCATGGATCTTCTATGTAAGCCCGATCATTTGTAACAGGACAATCTCTCAGCAACCTACCCGCAGCAAAGAACAGTGCGTGCCAACCAAGCTGCTCTCCGTATGTTTGGTAATCCTTGGTCATGCCTCGAAAGTTACTATTCGGCGAAGGCCTGCCTCCATCGCAAGACATGCCGGTTACACGGGCGTCAAGGTCGTGAGCGATTTCAGACAGCATGTCCGCAACTTCCCAGCACGGCTTGCCGAAGACATCGCTTAGGTTGTCGACATCACCCTTGTGAAAGTCATAATCGAGTTGGAAGTCAAAAACTGGCTCTGGTGCCGATGCCGGGCGTCCCTGATAAAAACCGCCGCCCGGCCTTATTTCCTTATCCAAGCGTGGGTGGGGCGATGAGTCTCCGGCTTTAACCGAATTCTCCTGTTCAGAGGAAACAGATAACTCTCCCCGGTTGATGCATACTATCAATGCACGGTTAGCAAAATGTCGCATTAAAACGTGGGGCGTACTCATCTCAGTTGAGATTCGTAGCAATATATCTTTGTAACGAGCCACTTCTTTGGGGTGGTCGAGCGCCATTCTTGCCAGAGCGATGAGCATCCACAGTTGGGCGTGGAGATAGCAGAACGGTAGCTCGCGCGCCTGATACGGACCAGCAGTGGTGGAATCAAATCGTTTCACTAGAGAATCGACGACATCCCATCGTTCGAAAGTTGCAAGGCGTTGGATGCTGTGGGCTGCCCGCCACCGGTCGGCGGTATCTGGCGAACCGAGCATCCTCCAGACCATTCCGCAAGTAACTTCACGTGGATCTGAGTCCGTGTAGAGGTCCGCCTCCCAAGGCCCATCTACCACTTTGTTCGCAAGCCTCGCAGCATCGCTTCCAAGCAATCGTTTAAGGGCGCTTTGGCAATGACCGCCGTCAGCATCGGGTGAAACGAAAGAAGCAAGTGATAGCCAAACAGATCCTGAAATAGAAATCTCCGGACGAGCAAATACTTTAATTAACTCAATCACAAGTTCCGCAGAAGGCACACCGGTAAGATTAGAAATCTGCTGGAAGTTGAAACCAGAAAAACTGCCTGCTTCGACCAGATCCTCGGCATGCTCGCGAATGAGAAGCAAAGCCGTAGTTGTTAGGGAGGCACTCAAAACTGCGGATGATGATTTCCATGCGCTCAAGCAACCGGTCAATTCCTCCAGCTTCGAGTAGAGACTGAGGTTCTCCATTTCACAAATGTCTCGTATGTACTGAACTCTGCATTCGAATGGTACCTTTGCGCGAAGCGATGCTAAGAAGTCCTCCCTTAAACCCCACGCATTCTCAATGTTCCTCAACGCGTCGATCGCTTTCGAGAGTGAGCTACGATCAGTTGGATTCGTTCCACTTTCGATTGCTATTAGGGCGGCGCGTTTTTTGCGATCTTCGGCCTGAATGTTCGCGCCGCGCCTTTTAGATATAGGTCTCGAATATGTTCTGGACCGGTTTATGGTGTCGCGCACAATCATGAATTGTTTGTGCGCGGCTTTGAGGTAGTGAGTGGTTTCAGATTGGCTTCCTAAACTAAGCTGCGCTATCGAAGAGAGGGCTTCAAGAGTTTCGACTGAAGGTATCCCTGGATTGTCATCCTCAAACTGCTCGATCAATTCGGTAATAACCTTGCCCTGCGTTCCTGCTCGCTTATATATCGCTTCCGCAAATGTCTTTGTACCGTTTACGGAGTATCCAACCGGACTTGCTAACCCATTTAGAACCAAGGAGAGATCAGGTTCGATCTTGCCATGTTCAACAAGGGCAGTTAGCTGTGGCTGCAACGTATTCTGTAGACGTACTTTTGATCGGTCGTCCCAACGGCATAGCTTCGCCAAGCTCCTAAGGCCCGCCGCTTTAGACGTGCCTGCCGCGAAAGCCTGCCAGTAGAATTTATGAGGTTCCTCGCCTATATTTAGTTCGCTGATATTACTGAGAGTATGGCCGTCACGGTCACTAAGCTCACCTCCCTTGAGGGTTGACGCAAAAAGAAGTAGTTCGTTTACGAAGTCCGAGTCATCTGAGCCAATCGCATCCATTTGCGCCAATCCGTCCCGGAAATAGACGCTGGCATCATCAATGCTCGCGGGCAGCATTGCACGGGCGAGGTCGGCAAAAAGCGTCGATCTCTTCGCCACGTCGGTCTCTGCCTCGATGAGCTTTCGCGCTTTGAGGGCTTGCGTTCCAGCTAACTCGTGGAGCGGAGGCCGTAGCGCGAGAATGGAAATGATCTGTATGGAACGTTCTACTGCGATGTCTTGGGCATTCGCAACATCAAGGAAACGACTTGCGGATGCAATACTGAGTTCTTTACGCGACCAAAGCCCGAAGAGCGCGATTTCGAGACCTAAATTCAGGAAGAAAATATCGAAGTTTCCAACTCTATAAGAATCGTATTTGGTTCGTGCCTCCTCCCAAACGGTCAGCACTCGAACGAATGCCTTATCCAATGAGACCCCGCGGGCGGAAAGAAAATCAGAAAGAACGCTCGTCAACTTAAGCATTAATTCTAATTGCTGATTCAAAAACATTTCAGCCGTCTGGATTTCCTCTCTGCTTAAGGAAGTTGTCCCCACTGGTTGGGGCTCCTTGCGGAGAAATCCTGGCAGTATTTGTTTAACCTTGCCTAAAAACGCCTTCCCTGTAAGGGTCCGTTTCAATGGCTTACAGATTTGAACAAGTTCTTTCGGAAGAACATCCTTTTCGTGTACAGGCTTCTTGCTGGCAGCAGCTTCAAGAGCAACTCGAATAAAAAACGGCGATATATCGCGGTAGTACCAGCGTTCCCGTAATTGCCACAAGCTCGGTAGTTCATGCGGAATGTACCGCGCAATTGCGAGGGCTTCCTTTGGACATCTGTAAGAAAGTGCTAGCGTTGCGGCTTTCCTCAAGCCATCCTGGATTCTAAAAGTGCCGGCTGCTCGGTAAGGATCTCCCACCTGAAGCGGCTCGGCCTTCTTGCAAGCCTTCGAAAGCCTGATTGTAATCTTCTTTCCACGTGATGCGGAGAGGTCACAGAGGGCTACTGCGGCAGCAAGTGGACCGACGCCAGTTATGCAGTCAATCAATTCGGAAGGCATTTCAGGCTGTACATGGGTAAGTGCCTTTGCTAGTCGTAAATAACCAAAAATGTGTGAACTTGCTTCGAAGGAGAACCATGATCCCAATCCTTCCAAGAGTTTTGAAGCTTTTGGGCTACGCCCCTCGCAAATACGAAGAAAAAGGATTGCCGCAATATCAAGGGAGTCCGGATTCTCCACGCCGAAGACGTCCCCTTCGGAGTTCCTGTAATGGTGATCGATCCATTCACCAGCAGCATTCGCGTGGCGGGTGGCCTCTCCAAGCTCTCCCAAAAGGGTGTTGGCTATTGCCAATCTAGCGTGTCGCGTGGCGGGCCAGTTCGTCCGGGTTTCGAAGAGGCGCCGCATTGCATCCACATCTTTTGCTGCTACAACAAGATCTGGATTGCGGAGCAGATAATTCGCTCCACGTTGGTCGACAGCAGCCAGAGTCGAGAGCTCTGTCAGGAGTTCCACGAGTTGATCGTTTTCGCGCTTGATTGCCGAATGAAGGACTGCAGCTTTGATCCTTGCGTACCTTATATTGCGTTTGCCCACTGTGCTTGTTATGGCCGCCGGGATTCGTTCATCAAACGCCAATTTGAAAAGTTGGTCACCATCACCCAAAATATGCAGCAACCCAGGAAGAGCACGAGCCGCGTAAATGGACTTATCTTGGCAGGACATCAGGTTTTTGGCGACGCGGCTCAGTGCCACCCGATCCGAAGCGTAACGGTTGCGGATGAACGTTTCAGTGGGTTCATCACGAAACATCAGACCTTGACCTGTGCGTTCCAAAAGTGGGGCTAAGTCCGCAGCGAAACTTTCAATTTCCTGGAATTGCATTCCAAGCGCTCCCGCGTACTCATCAAGAGGAATCGGTGGTGGCAAAACGGCAAGTCCAGCAAGAAATGCATTTACATTGTTTTGTGAATATCCGCGTTCGATTGCAGTTGCCAGAGACTCTTTGATTCTTTTCTCTATTAGGTCCGGAAGAAAAAGTGGTTTGTTGATCTCAGATTCATCAAGCAGACCCCGCCCACCCTTGACGAGATAATCCAGAACACGCGGATTTCCTCGCGAACGAGTTTGTGCAACATTAATTTCAGCAGCCGAGACTTTCTTTAATCGTGCCCCCAAGAACGATTTCGTTTCTGTGTCACTGAATGGTTGAAGCTCCAGTTCCTTGTAGCGCGCATGTGTAATTGGTTTGCGTTCACTGCGGCAGGAAACGATCAACTTCACTCCCACGATTGATTCGTGATGAAGACACTCCATTAGACGAGTAGGGAAGGCGTCTTCGCTTCGCTCGCCTGCGAACAATTCTGCATTGTCAATCGCATCGATGAAAAGTACAAGCATTCTTCCCGGACTCATTCGGTTAAGAACGCTAACACACTGATCAAGTCGCCGCCGAAAAGTTCTTAGTAACGAATCCACATTTGTGGCATCTGGTAGGATTGGGTCGCACAAGCCGCGAAAGGCAAGGGTATTAGCGATGTGGATGAGACCCTTACTCGGCTGGTGCCTGACGTCCTCTGGAGACCTGTAAGCCCCGCCACCAAAGCAGTCGAAGAACACGACCTCGTTGTTCCTGCCGACGACACCCGCCAGACTGTCCATAAAGACCGTCTTGCCGACCCCGGCAGTGGCGTGAATAAGGAGCGGCATTGATAAGTTAGGAATCAAGTGAGACGCACCCGCCAGTTGATTTCGTTCGACCACCTTCCCGATTTCGGGCAAAACGGATTCACACGGCAAGAGATCGTTCGCATCGCCGATGCCGAGTGCTGTAAGGAGATCTGTTCGTAAAATCAGATTCCGATTAGTCCCGGCGTGTCCAGCCTTGTCGCGAACCATCTGCGCCAGCTTACCTAGGCGAGCCCACGCAATCGGGTCGCTTGTGGCAGACCAGTCCACAATCAAACCCCCAAGGTCAGCCTTCAAAGCAGGCAGGTTCCCAGATACGCCGACGATGGTAAGTTTTTTGGCGAACTGCGCAAGATCTTTTCCCGATAACCCAGATGCAATCGCCAACTGATCCGCTTGACCCTTTGCCTCGATTGAAATCGCTGCTCCGGTCGCAATCGACGCGATTGCCTGTTGGAGAGGTCTAAAGATTGGTCGATTTGTTACGAGGCTAAAATCTAGCTTCGCTTTGACGGAATTTGAGCCATATTGTTTCTTGTATTCCCGATAAGTCTCAGCAAATTTCTCGATGGTCTTCTTTGCGTCACTTCCCCGAAAGTCGACATGTTCATCGGCTATTGAGTACTTGAACTGGGCGATGGTTACTCGGTCGGCGTCCCCGAAAGTCAGGCCACCGTAGTACAGCGTGATATCCGCAATCTCAACGGTTTTAGCAGACACCGTCTTTTGGTCGGTAGGAGAAAGACCCTCTACCGCAATGCCCTTTAGCTCTGAGTCAGGTTTAAGTAGTTCCAGCGATCTGCGCGCTGTCCACGCCTCGTGAAACTCATGGCCATCCCGTGATGCTCTTACTTTGTCAACCGGAATCAGGTTTTCCCTCACATCGTAATTAGCTTGAAGTTACTAATACTTATATCAGAAAAAACCTAAAGAAAAACCGGCACAGTTTGTTTGTCGCCGCCCTCCTCGCCCCCGATTGGGTTCGTTTTACTAATTCCGATAAGCATCCTTGCGAGGCTTCACGGTGTGGATGTGCAAAGTGTCGGGATGCTCGATTGTGTACCGGA
>JAYWBH010000177.1:0-2192 GCA_043781815.1 Bryobacterales bacterium
CTCTTTCCCTAAGTAATGATCAATGCGGTAAAGCTGTTGTTCTTCAAAATGTTGATGAAGGGCAACTTCCAATTCCTTGGCACTTTGCTGATCGTGCCCAAAAGGCTTTTCGATGATCAGTCTTCGCCAACCCTTGTCCTGCTTGCTTAAACCGGCGTTGCCAAGACCTGCGGCTGCTGGGGCATATTGGCTGGGTTGGGTTGAAAGGTAGAACAAAACGTTGCCACCCGTTCCACGCTCTGTCCCGATAGCATCAAGGCGTTTGCCAAGTACCTCAAAGCTGGCAGCATCGCCAATGTCACCGGATTCATAGTAAAGACCGCGTGCAAATTCCTGCCACAGAGTTTCATCAAAGGGGCTATTTTCCAGGAATTCCTGAACGGATTCGCGCATCTTCTCACGGAAGTCATCGTCGGAAAGTTTGGTGCGAGAAACGCCAACAATTGCGAAACCGGGAGGCAGACGCCTCTCATAAGCCAGGCGGTATAGCGCCGGAACCAGCTTTCGTTTGGTCAAATCTCCGTTGGCACCGAAGATTACAATGATGCAGGGCTCTATGCGCCGCTCAAAGCGTTGGGGGTCAAGAAACGGGTTGTCACCGGGCATTCTTAATAAACATAGCATGCGATACTGATGGCAAATGCCCAAAATCTTTGCTGCGCTCGACGATCTGTTTTTTCTAGTGAAGATCCAAGATGGTGCGAAGCACGCAGGGTTGGATCTGACACAGCTTTGCAGCGCTGAGTCTATTCGCGCCAGAGCGGACGAAAATCCAGATTGCTACTTGTTCGATTTAAATTGTGCCGCCACCAAACCAATTGAAACTATCCAATGGTTGCGCTCTCAGTATCCTAAAATGCGCATCTTAGGCTTTCATTCCCACGTGCAGGAAGAATTAAAGCGTAAGGCGCTGGAGGCCGGTTGCGATCACGTATTTGCTCGTTCGGCGCTATCCAGCCGGATGACGGAAATTCTTTTGTCATTCGGAAAAATTGCAACTACGGGTGAAATCGACTAAGGCTTGCAACTTGTTGGCGGCCGCACCGGAATCAATGGATGCTTCGGCCATTTTGACACCTTCACGCAGGTCCTTGGTTTTGCCCGCCACCACTAAAGCTGCCGCCGCGTTAGCCAGTACAATTTCACGGCAGGGACCTTTTTCACCTGCCAGAATAGCTCTGGCGATGGCCGTGTTTTCATTCAGACCGCTGCCTTTCAACGATGCCGGGTCGGCAAGGGGAAGTCCAAAATCAGAAGGGTGCCATTGCAGCTGATCCACTTTACCTGGCCGAACTTCAAACACTGTGGTGGACCCGGTAGTGGTAATTTCATCCAGTCCATCACTGCCGTGAACTACGAAGCCATGTTGTAGTTCTAATCGACTGAGAGCGCCAGCCATTAACGCCGCAGCCTTCACGCTTGGCGCGCCGATCAATTGGGCGGTGGCTCCTGCGGGATTGGCAAGTGGTCCTAACAAATTGAAGACCGTTCGCAATTTCAATTCGCGCCTGGCTGGTTGGGCATGGCGCATGGCTGGATGCAATGCTGGGGCGAAGAGAAAACACATTCCAGTCTCGCGAATGGATTGAGCCATCTGTGTGGGTTCAATGGCGATATTTACACCCAACGCTTCCAATAAATCAGCGCTGCCAAACAAGGAACTGATGGATCTGTTGCCATGCTTCGCCACGCGGACCCCAGCACCTGCAACCACAAATGCAGTGACCGTAGATATGTTGAACGTATGGCTGCCATCGCCACCAGTGCCGCAGGTGTCAAGCAACGGTTCACCTTCTTGGGGAACTTCTACATGGACCACTCTATGGCGCATTTCCTTGGCGAATCCATACAATTCGTCAGCGGTTTCCCCTTTCATTTTGAGAGCAACAAGGAAAGCAGCAATGAGTGCGACGGACGCTTCACCGCTAAGAATAAACCTCATGGCGTGTTCGGCATCGTCTGAGGAAAGGTCCTCGTGCTGGATTACTCGTTCCAGGATGGGCAGAAGTGGCATGCTATGATTGCAGTTTACCCTATGAAAATTCATGAGTATCAGGCGAAGGCCATCTTGGCCCGCTACGGGGTGCCTGTGCCCAAGAGCAAAGTGGCATTTTCCGTAGAAGAAGCTGAGGCTGCGGCCAAAGAACTTGGCGGGGTTACCGTCGTCAAAGCACAGATCCATGCAGGCGGAC
>JAYWBH010000178.1:0-2190 GCA_043781815.1 Bryobacterales bacterium
AAGGGGAATTGTTGTGGGTTTACGAAGGCTTGACTCATTACCTGGGCAACATTTTAACGCCCCGCAGCGGGCTGATTACAGCCGATGACTATCGCCAAATTGTGGCAACTGACATTGCTCAATTGGATTTATCACCAGGGCGACAATGGCGTCCCTTGGCCGATACTGCGGTTGCCGCACAGTTGCTGTACGCAGCGCGTGGCGATCAGGAAAATCTGCGACGTGGCACTGATTTCTATCCGGAAGGGGCACTGATTTGGCTTGAAGCAGATGTGCGCATCCGACAAATGAGCGGCGGCAAGAAGACGCTAGATGATTTTTGCCGGGCGTTCCATGGCGGCAAGAGTGGTGGCCCGGAAGTGAAGACCTATACGCTGGACGACGTGATCGCATCGTTAGGTCAAGTGCAGGCTTACGATTGGCGGAAGTTTTTCAATGACAGAATCTATCAAGTGGCGGGCAGGGCTCCGCTCGCAGCAGTTGAGCTGGCAGGATGGAAGCTGGTTTTCAAAGAAGCGATTCCCGACCGTCAGAAGACGTTTGAGGAACAGCGGAAGTTGATGGATGTGCGGTTTTCCTTAGGGCTGAACTTGAAGGAAGACGGAACGATCAGTGATGTAATTAGCGGATCACCAGCAGGCAAAGCAGGCGTTTCCGCATCGGCTAAATTGATCGCAGTGAACGGGCGCAAGTATACGGCGAAGGTGCTGCGCTCAGCTATCAAGGCGTCCAAAGGATCCAGTGAGCCGATTGAATTGCTGGTGAACGATGGAGAATACTTCACCACGCATCGAGTAGTTTATTCGGGTGGGGAACGGTATCCGTATCTGGAACGCGATGAAGCGAAGGCGGATGTGTTGTCGGAAATTATTCGGTCACGGTCAGGTTTGTAGCTGGGAGGGAAGAGGAAGATGCTCCTCGCCAAGCCGATTGAGCAGCTCATTGACGGCTGCCCATGGCAAGCGGATTCCCAGCAGGAACTGTCAATCGTGCAACGGCCTTCACGCATAAGCTAACGATGATCGGCAGGAGCAAATAGGAGCAACCCAAGCGTTAGTGTGCCAAGCGCCAGCAATGCATTCTTAGCGTTCTGTTGGGCATCAATTGACCTCAAATGTTCCACCATGCTGCGTTCCGATTGGTCTGGGTTGAAAGGATCTACAACCACTAGGTTTGATGCAAAATGCCGGTCTCAATAGGGGTACGTACGTGGGATCAGACATCACGATCATATGCTTCCGTTGGTCCAAACCAGCATTGAGTTCCTGCCTGCACGCTTCCGATAAACCCGATCCAACCACGCCCAGCACAACTTCGGATGCGCTTAGTTTTTGAGCTACGTCTGGATCGAGGAGAGTTGGAACTTCTTGTCGAGTGTATGCCGGTGGTACAAACACAGTCAGGCCGTTGACTGCGGCAAGTGCCTGCAGCCGAAGAGCCGTAACTTGATCGGCAAGAGCGCCGTATGAAATGAAAACTTTCATGCCAGTTACTGTGTAGTCTAACATCTTCGAAAAATACGGTTCATCTTGACTTCTGCCGCGTCCTCAATCTCCACAGTATGTTTTGTAAAAATTAACATACCGAAAAAATATTTTTCAGAGCACTTATAAATCGTTTCGCCATCGCCTGGCCTGCCCACAACTGTGACCTTCCACATCCTATTTCCCGCTTCGTTATAGAAAAACCCGGACTTACTCCCGGCAAGCGGATTTGTATGTTTCGCTGTAGATCATCCGCCCTCAAAATTCTGTGTTTTCGACCGCGCAATCGCCACTTGTTTTAGTCAAAAGGGAGTTGCTGACAGGCGTTGGAAATCTGCTACTCTAATTCGTTAAGAAAGCCTTTTGAAATTCCAAACTCACAGGGCTGTCCGTTAACGAGGTGTAGCAGATGAGTTTATTGCAATTTGAAATCGGGATTCTTATGGTCGCCGCTTTCGTGGTCGGATTCTTAGGTGTCTGGTCCATCACCAGCAGTAAGAAAGATTCCTAATGTGCACCATCACGCCTTGCCTGGGTGCTCCAAAGGCCCCTAAGCAGCGAACCAACTTTAAGGAGACCTCGCCATGTTAGCCAAACTTGGATCATTGATCGCAGCCATTGCTTTCCCGTTACTTTGCCTTCATTGCATTACAACAGACAGCGCTGAAATTGCCGCAACATTGCGCGGAGCAGTGAACGCTGGTCT
>JAYWBH010000179.1:0-2186 GCA_043781815.1 Bryobacterales bacterium
ATTCATCTACAAGACCTCTCGCAATACAAAAGCCTTTGCTGAATTCGGGCAGGATTACCTGTGGTGTTTCTATACGATTTCCGCATCGGCCGCCGATCCCAAGTTGAAGCAACTGGCTTGGGAAATGGGACAGAAATGTGCACGGAGGTGGCGCAAGCAGAATCCTCGCTTGCCTGCCAAATTCACGCCTGGGTCAATTTCTTACTGGGTGTTCGCTGATTACAGTGCCAACCTTTTGGGAATTCGAGGGGAGGAAATTAAAGAGAGGCTGCAGCAGGCAGTGGCCAAGTTTCAGCCAGAGGATTTTCTGGCCTTCGATCCTACCAGGGAACCAGTACCGCACAATCTTCCGAAATTGTGCCCCAAGGACAAGTTCCGTAACCAGCGCGGCGCGACTGTTTGCGTGAAATGCGGCACCGCGTTGAAGTTTGAAGACCCT
This sequence comes from Bryobacterales bacterium, assembly GCA_043781815.1. Taxonomy (GTDB): domain Bacteria; phylum Acidobacteriota; class Terriglobia; order Bryobacterales; family Bryobacteraceae; genus JANXSF01. Next base: position 440 of record JAYWBH010000179.1, read on the forward strand.
TACGACCTGCTGTGCGATGCCATCATCACTACTTATTCTGGTGAGCGGTATGGCGTCATCTTGGGGGCGAAACTGGCCGATGTGATGCAGCATATTCCAGAACTGCGCCCTTATCGAAGTCCGCATGGGAAAGAGGACGATGGGTTTTCAAGCATCACGTATGCTGTGACACACATTGTTTATGCATTGAACGATTACGGTATGTACCGGCTGCGACCAGAGTGGTTGCCGGATGAGTACGCCTTTTTGCGCAATCATCTATTGGGAAATATTACGGTGGGCGATGCCGAAACGTTGGGCGAGTTTATGGACACGTTGAAATCTTTCGGACTGAATGAATCGGATGAGTTGATTCGGAAAGGAGAAGAATTCCTGATGGCGCACCAGAATCCTGACGGCAGTTGGGGAGATCCATTTGAAAAGGATGTCTATATCCGCTATCACTCGACGTGGACAGTGGTGGGTGGATTGATGGATTTTGCACTGAAAACCGCGGGGGTCAGCATTCCAGAGGCGTTAAAGAGCGCCTATTTCCAAAGTCGTGGGTCAAAGTGAAATGGTTGTGGTTTGCCGGGAACGATCTTCTTGAAATCGGGATGGTCGGGATTTAAAAGCCAGTTCTGTTCTGACGGAATGACCACCGAAGGAACTCCCAATACAGCACTTGTTCCGCGCTTCTTCCACTCAAAGCCTATCGCTTGCAGCCGTTCGGGCGGGGGAGTTTCTCGCCAGTTACGAAGCAAGGACGATTCGGCAATTTCTTCGTGAAGAATAGAATCGGGAATTTCAATTGGCGTGGCGATCAGGTCTTCAGGCGCTTGTGAAACATCGGTGTGAACTAGAACTTCCAATGCTGCAAGAGACAGGGTTGACGCGGCATAGACCATGGCCATGCCACGCGGATTCCATCGGGCACCGCGACGGCGTGCCCCTTCCCCATCCAGTTCAGAATGACGTGCCTTTGCTAATCGCCAAACGATCATGAGAGCTAAGCCGGCAGCCCGTATTCAATGTGATCCAGTACGGATTCCACTTGGCGAACACCGATATCGTTATCCATCATGGAAAGTGGCGTCTGATTGCCCAGGGCGCGGTTTGGTTGCTTCAACCAGTGGGATGCCTTGCCCGCGTTCCCCAAAGTTTCAATGGCCATGGATGCGACTCGGGCCAGACGAAGCAGACGGTCTGATTCGTCGCTGCTCAATTTTCCTTCCGTCTTGCGCCGAATTAAAGTGCGACGAGAGATGGCAATGGCTGTGGATATGGCTTCGTCTGTAAGTTCTAATTTGTCACCAACCGATTCAACCGATTGGTAGGGCAGCCCCGCACGAACAATTGCCATTAACTTCAATTGGGAATTGTCGGCGAAGCCTAAATGCTTTTTGCCGCCAAGCATTTCAAAGACTTCTTCTTTTCGTTCGAGGGTAGGAGCGAAAGCTAGTTGGGGCATCTGTCTATTATCATATAGCCAAGTGGCGAACATGTCAAGCAGGAATTGAGTGTATGATTTGAACCATGAAGCTACTTGCCTCTTTCTTACTAGGAATTTCCGTCTTGACCGGCGGCGCGGTGCCAGAATTTCGAGATTTGTTCAACGGTAAAGACCTTACCGGTTGGATCAATGTGAACACGGCCAAGGACACTTGGAGCGTCAGCAATGGAGAACTGATCTGTTCAGGTCACCCCATTGGCGTAATGCGCAGTGCCAAGCAGTATGAAAACTTTGTGTTGCACGTGGAATGGATGC
>JAYWBH010000180.1:0-6858 GCA_043781815.1 Bryobacterales bacterium
CGATGTAGAAACCGCTCAGTTCGATTTGTGGCATTGGAAAGAGGATCAGGTGCAGAGCATTCAAAAAGTTCGTGCCACTCAGCTTCGCGATTTATCTTACCCTGCGGTGTACCACCTGGACAGCAAAACATTTGTGCAGTTGGCGGATTTAGGCGTGCAACGAATCACTCCGAATCTGCAAGGTGATTTCGCATTTGGCAGTGACGACCGTGCCTACCGCATCAGCACGGAATGGGACGAGGCAGCCAGCGACATTTATTTCATTGATAGTGCAACTGGCCAACGTTCTGTAATTGCACGCAAGCTGCGGTCCCCATTAAATTGGGCACCCGATGGCCGCAAGGCAGTATATTTCGATGGCCGGGATTGGATTCTGGTGAACGTTAAAGATACAAATACCTTGAAGTTAACCACCATTGCAGGCGTCCGATTCGACCAGGAAGACGACGACCATCCACGTGCAGCGGGCGCTTACGGCGTGGCTGGCTGGACCAAGGATAGTGAATGGGTGCTGCTCTACGATAAATACGATGTATGGCAATTTGCTGTGGACGGCAGTACCTCGCGCATGATGACACGAGGCGAAGGCCGCGCCAATAAAATCCAAATGCGCTATGAGCCACTGACACGGGGTCGCGCCAATGGATTGAATCCGGGGATTGATATGGATAAGCCGCTGCTTTTGCGTGGAGAGAGTCAGGACAACTATAGTTCCGGCTTCTGGTCAACCAGCTTCGATTTCGATAAAGAACCAGTGAAGCTGTTGTGGGGAGCCAAGAACTACAAGACGGTTTTACGGGCCGCTGATTCCGATGCCATTATCTTCAGTGCCTCCACCTTCAAAGAGATGCCCGATTTGTATATGACCGATTCAACATTCACTCAGCAGAAGAAATTAACTACGCTTACTGCACAGGTGAACCCTTACGAATGGGGCTCGGCGGAACTCATTGAATTTCGAAATATGGATGGCACTCCTCTGAAAGCGTTGCTGGAAAAGCCGGCGAACTTTGATCCCAACAAGAAGTACCCGATGATTGTCTACATTTATGAAAAGCGTTCCAATGAGTTGAATAATTTTGCCACGCCAAGACCCACCAACAGCATCAATGCTGCGTTTTATACCAGCAATGGCTATGTGGTGCTGCAGCCAGACATTGTGTATAAAACCGGTTTACCCGGCCAGAGTGCTTTGCAATGTGTGATGCCTGCGGTGGACGCGGCCGTGCGCCTGGGTTTTATTGATGAAGCGAACATTGGCATTCAAGGTCATAGTTGGGGCGGCTATCAAATTGCCTACATGGTTACCAAGACGAATCGCTTCAAGGCCGCTTCTGCTGGTGCGCCAGTGGCTAACATGACATCGGCATACGATGGCATCCGTTACGGCAGTGGGATGCCTCGCCAGTTTCAATATGAACGCACGCAGAGCCGGATCGGCGGCAGTTTGTGGGAATATCCCATGCGATATTTAGAGAACTCGCCAGTGTTTGCTGCCGACCGCGTGGAAACTCCGCTGCTGATGATTCACAATGACGGCGACGATGCGGTGCCCTGGACTCAAGGTATTGAATTCTTTCTGGCCCTGCGCCGCAATGGCAAAGAAGCCTATCTGTTCAACTACAATGGTGAACCGCATAACCTGCGCAAACGAGTGAATCAGAAAGATTACACAATGCGATTAAAACAGTACTTTGATTTCTATTTGAAGGGTGCGTCCAAGCCCGATTGGATGGAGCGCGGCATCCCCTATTTGGAGCGCAATTAACTAATGACTGAACCGAATTCCCGCCGCACAGTGCAGGTGCGTCCAGTAGACCAGTGCCTTACCCTGGACGATATTTTCCGTCACTGCCTGCCAGCTTTTGGTGGCGCGTATTTACGCCGCCTCTATACGATTTTGGATCGCGCCATTGGCATGGGCTGCCCCTTCACCATGGCTGTTTCCGGGCCAATTACGGTCAGCGGGCAACATCAGGCGTGGCTGATTCCGCTGCTGGAAACCGGTTGGATCGCCTACCTTAGCACCACCGACGCGGTCTGCTATCATGACGGCCATCGCAGCCTGGACGCCCACCGTGACCCCGTGTTTGAGGTGCCAATTTTCGGTGATGACGGAGCACTGCGGGACGAACGGACTATTCGTGTTACAGACATGGCCTTTGATGAGGATGTGCTGCTGGATCAGGATCGTTTCCTGACCGCGATTCTGCAGCGTCCTGAGTTCCAAAGGAAGATGACTGGAACTGAGTTGCGCTACTTACTTGGGCTCTATTATGGGGACCAGGAAAAAGCCAATAACGTGGCTCCAGGGCTGCTATCCACATGTCAACGACTGGCAATTCCTGTCTTTGTGGGTGCCCCAGGGGACGGCAGTGTTTTCCTTAATTCCATGAAGCTGTGGGCCATGCGCCAAGCCGGCTTACTGCCTGATTACGGCTTTGACCTGGACTTGCATGCCGAAATATTTGAAGCGTGCGCCTATCACAGATGGGGCTTGTTCGATAACGATGTAAAGTCGCTGGCTACACTCATCTTAGGCGGTGGTGTGCCGAAGAATTACAACTTGCAACCGGAACCGGCCCTGGGTCAAGTGTTGGGATTACCTGATGTGCGCGGGTACGAATTCGACGTTCAGATTGTCACCGCACCTATCACCGATGGCTCCCTTTCATCGTGCCCACCGGCAGAAGCTGTCACGTGGGGCAAGGTGGATAAAGACACCTATTTGCAATCGACAGAGAGTATGCAGGGTGACTATTCAATGATTATGCCGTTTGTGGTGAAGGCGCTGCTGGACAATCGAATGGGGTATCAACGGAGGGCGGAAGAAATCGGCGAAGAGAAGCTATTTGCAGAAGATCCAAAGGCGAAAGGATATTTACGACCCAGGGCCGGATACCGTTTATACGAACATCGCGAAGCATTGTGTTCGACATTGAATGAGGCGGTGCGCAATAACAAACAATGGTTGATGGATTCGCTAGGGTATCCGCTGGCAAGGCGCAGCTAAAACGGGTTCACAATCTTGACCCCTTCAATCATCTGGCCGTTATTCATATCTTCGGAATAGAGCGTCTCCGCACCCATGCGCCGCGCGGAAACCACGATTAGCGAATCCCAAAATGATAGTTGGGCACTTACGGACAAGCGCCCGGCATCTTCAACGGCCGCAGGATCAATGGAGAAGCAAGGCCATTGAGTCAAATCATGCAATAGCGGCAGAACCACGTCTGGGCTCTGACTGTATTTGCGGGTCAGGCTGACAAACAATTCCTGCAATACCTGGGTGCTCAAACACAATCGATCTTCATGAAGCAATCGTTCATGAAGTTGCCGAGCCGCCAGTTGACGTGGATCGTTACCACTGCTGAAGGCATAGACAAAAATGTTAGTGTCAACAAATGCCAGAGACTCATCGGGCATAGAGTTCGTCCCGATTCAAAGGCCCAGGCTGGAAAGCCATCCGTGTAGAAAGCAATCGTTGCCGAGCTTGATCCCGGGTGGAGGATTGGCGAACCGCCGTTTCAAGAAATTCCCGCACCATCTGGTTAACAGTCGTGTTTTGATCGATTGCCAGTTTTCGGGCGTCTTTAAGCAATCCATCGTCGATAGCAAGCGTTAAATTAGTCACGGGACCAGTGTAACACGGTTTACGTGACGATGGAAGAGTTATTTTGCAAAGCTGAACGGCAGTAGCCATATTCTATATAGTGGATTCACAAAGGGATTCCTCGCAAAGAATGTTGGAGAATTCTGAACCACGTGAATTTAGTTGCCGGGTCGACCCGTTTGTCCTCTCAAGTAAGCCAACAAATCGGTCATCTCCACCCGCGACAGCACTTCGTCGAACCCCTCGGGCATCAGCGACACTGCGGCAAAGCCCATTTTTACGATTTCCTTGCGTGGAATGCGCACTTCGTCCCCTGGGCCGGTGATCAGGCGCACGGCGTCAGCGGTGGACTTCCCCAGCACTCCGGAATACATTTCCTTAGCCGTTTCCACCCGATATACTTCGTGACCTGGAACGAAGCTTTCACTGGGCAGTACAATGGCTTCCAGAAGATCGTGTGAGCTGCGAATGGCGCCAATCGAGGTCAGGTCGGGGCCTACATGACCGCCTTCCAAACCAATGGTGTGGCAACTGGAACATCCTGTCTTTGCCCCAAAGAACAGTTCCCTGCCCTTGAATGAATTACCCTGGGCGGTTAACGTACCTTCCAGCTTCTTTAGCTTTTCCAGACGCGACACTTTTGCCGCAGCCATGCGCTTCAGCAGCGGTGCAGCTTGTTCCCGAACCGTTGCAGGAAACTTGGCTAGCACCTGCTTTACACGATCCATGCCTACCGTTCCCAACGCCGCTTCCTGCACTTCCAGAGCCTTCACCAAATCACCACCAACCTCTTCCCCACCGCCATTGTGAAACACATCCAAAACATTTGGTAAAACCAGTGCATCCGCTTTCGCGAAATAGGTCTTGGCGGTAGCCGCCATTTGAATATCGCTGCAATGGGATCGACCCAAAACCTGACCTGCGGCCAGTTTCACCGCTGCTTCCACAGAAGGTAGCAATTTCCCTATCAGGAATGCAAAATGGCCATCACGCAAGGGTTGTCGTCCACTGAGCGCACTCAGTGCAGCCACTCTGACGTCGTCCGACTGGGCCTTGTCTGAAGCCAACAGATTCAGTTCGGCATCCATATCGGGTACGCCACGCGCTCGCAACAATCCAATGGCGGCCACTCGAACGGCTGCGTCCGGGTGAGCCAACAGCCGTCCCAAACCGGACTTCCATTCCTGCGGAAATCCAGCAGTAGAACAACGCTCTGCCGCATCTAAAAGCATTCCCTGCCTGGCCCCGTCAAACGTGCCGTCTCCTAAGGCCATGCCCAATGATCGCCGCATTCCTGCATCGTCACAGAACGCCGCAATGGCATCCCCCAGGCTTTCGGCTTCGGAATTGGAGAGCTGGGGGGCACGCAGCCGACTGATTAAAGCAGCGGAAAGACGCCCACTCCACGCGGGATGTCGCGACGCCACCCAGATTGCCGAACGCCGCAATTGCGCATCGTTGTCACTCAGCAACGGAAGCAATTGATCCACGGTCAGGGTGCTCTTTTCCATTTGGTCCAAAGTGATTAAGGCAGCCTTGCGAACCTTTGGCTGCCCGTCACCTAGCTTTACAGCCATAGCCGCAGCATCATGCAATTGGATCAACGAATAAATAATGGAATGTTCAACGAACCGATCTTCCGGATCGGCTGCGGCATCCAACAACGGAGCCACTGCGCGCCTGTCGCCGATTTGCCCCAACGCCGCCGCAGCCTGCCTTCGAACATGCGCCGGTTGACCGTTTAATAGCCGAATCAATGATGGGACAGCAGCCACGTCATGAGCCATACCCAATTGCCGAGCCGCTGCTTGACGAACCTCAGGCCAAGCACTGTTTAACGATTCCCGCAGCACTTCCAAGTTCCCAATACGGGACGCCGCAAACACTGCCGCAGCGGCCCCACGCATGGTCTTTGGCTTCACTTGCGCAGCCTTGCGTTCCACCATCAACTCCACCGCCCTATCCACAACCGCTGGACGCGCATCGTCCAACATCGTTCCTAAATCTGCCGACTTCCAATCGATCTTCGCCCCGCGCGGATCCTTCACAAGCCCGCCTTTCCGCCGAACTCGATATAGCGACCCCTTCACATCCGGCTTCCCCACTTTGGATAGCGGACATCCGTGAATGAACCACGCTCCGGTATCCACCACCAGCATGCTGCCATCGGCGTCTTCCATTACATCGGTGGGATGCATATCGGGATCTTTGGCGGTGAAGAAATCAGTATCCACAGTTTTAAAGGTAGCCCCATCGCGCGTCACCACATGCCGCTGCACGCGATGCGAATTAAATTGCGCGGTGAACAGGTTCCCTTGAAATTCCTGACCAAAGCTGCTGCCTCTATATCGCAACAATCCAGAAGGAGCAATGCGGGCAAACTTGGTCATCACCGGCATTAGCTCCCCGGTTCGTGGAAACTCTTCGGTCACCATATAAGGCTTGGGATAAACGCCACCTTCGACGTAATGCAAAATGGAATCACGCATGCCATCGCGTGGATCAGTGAAATAGGTCATGGTCCCAAACACGTCGCCTGCTTCAGTAAAAGCCACTTCAACGGGATTATCGAAGCCGCCACCAGCCAGCACTTCCAGCCCCGTGCCATCGGGATGAACACGCCAAATGCGCGACGCCTTCCCTTCAAAATGCTTGCCATCTTTGGTGTTGATGTTGAAGCCATGACGCCCGTCGGTAAGGTACAGCATTCCGTCAGGACCCATGATGGGGCCGTGCAGACTGGCCGCGTTGGCCGATAAATTCCAGCCTTCTACAACTGTCTCCCGCAAGTCTGCGACGCCATCGCCATTGGTGTCCGTGAATTTGTAGAGTCTGGGCGGAGCGGCCACGTAAAGACTGCCCTGATACCAAACTGCGCCTGCGGGCAACGTCAATTTATCAGCGAACACGGTGGACTTATCAAAGACGCCGTCCCCATCGGTATCTTCCAGCATGCTGACAACATAGGTGGGATCGGAAGACATTTCCGGTGTCTTCACTGTCTTGCCAGAGGATTCGCAAAGGAACAATCGACCTTGGTCATCCAGCGTGCCGAGCATGGGGTAATTCACCAAGCCGGGCTTCACCGCCAATTCAACTTGGAACCCAGCAGGGACAGAGATAGACCCTAAACCGGTATCCGATGGCACAAGCTTTGCACTATGCACCAGCCAACCGGCTAGCAGAGCCAAAGTAAGGGTCGCAAAAAAACCAAGTCTTTGCATTGTGTGAGCATCTTAGCTCAC
>JAYWBH010000181.1:0-6856 GCA_043781815.1 Bryobacterales bacterium
GCCACTGATCGGCTCTTTCTGTATCTGAAAATGCTGAGTGAAGAATGGCCACGCTATCGCCGAAACGATGAAAGAATTGTCCAGCAACAGCAGGGGTCAGTGCGATTTCAGGAACCAACAGCAACGCGGAACGCCCCACCGCCAGAGCCGCTTCAATGGCACTCAAATAAACTTCAGTCTTGCCCGATCCTGTGACGCCTTGCAGCAGGAATGGCTCAAACACTCCACGATGTAAGGAGTCGCGAATGGCTTCAAATGCCACTTGCTGGTTAGGGTTCAACTGGTGCGACCCGCGTGGAGCAAAGGTCAACATTTTGGGCGGTTCCACTTCCAGCAGAATCAATTTTCGTCTAGCCAGACCACGGGCCACTGTTCCAGCGTTGGGAACCATGTCTTCCAGCTTCGCCAAATTGTGTGTCCCCGGATGCAGTTCCAGGAATGCGATCAATTCCCGTTCCGGCTTCTTCAGCTTTTCTGTTTCTGCACGGCCTAGAAAACCAGCGCGCAGTCTGGCCGCCGGTGCTCGTAGCGGATCTTTATCCTGCAACTCTTCATCCAGCATGACGAAGCCTTTTTTCTCAAGAACGCGTAACACTCTGCTGGCATCTTTGATTTTTGCGGCCAATGAGGATTCGGCCATGGGTCTTGCTTCCAGCATCCGTAACAGGGCTACTTGCGGGTCATCGGAATTATCGGAAATGGTCAATTGACGCGCCGAATCACGACCCGCATCCGTTAGCGAGTAAACTCTCTTGCGGCGCACTTCGCCGGTTAGTGGAGTCATCGTGCGCAGTACCTCGCCTAACGGGCAACAGTAATAGTTGGAAATCCAGCGGGCCAGTGATATCATTCCTGGGCTCAACACGGCTTCTTCATCCAACAGCCGAATTGCCTCGCGGGCTTTCATCTCTGGCGGCGTATCGTGCAGCTTCAGGATCACACCGGTCAGCTTACGGGTTCCAAATGGAACTAGAACTCTGGAGCCAGCCTGAGCCCGATGACGCATTGATTCGGGCAAGGCATAGGTGAAGGGTTGATCCAGTGGGACAGGCAAACTGACATCGGCAAAGGTCGCTATTTTTTCACCGCCAAAGTGAGCCCGTCGCCGATGGTCAACATGCACAAGGTGACTCTACTATCCTGGGCCAGTTTCTGATTGAAGGCGCGCAGAGCTACTGTATCCGGGTCCGTAACTGTTGCGTCAATTACTTTGCCAGACCACAGCACATTGTCCACGGCGATCAAACCGCCGGGGCGCATCAAGGTAAATACAGCATCGTAGTAATGGGTGTAATTGGCTTTGTCGGCGTCAATAAATGCGAAGTCGAAAGTACCGGCTTGGCCGTCGTCAATCAGATCATTTAGCGTGTTCATGGCCGGAGCAATGCGCAGGTCAATCTTATGCTCCACGCCTGCTTCTTTCCAATAGCGTCTTGCTATGGAGGTCCACTCTTCGTTGATGTCGCAGGCGATCAGCTTGCCGTCATGAGGAAGCGCACGGGCCACAGCAAGGGACGAATAGCCTGTGAATACGCCAATTTCAATAGTTCGCCGGAATCGGCCTAGTTGGGCAAGAACGGTAAACAGCGCACCTTGTTCCGGGGTAATTTGCATGATGGCCCGGGGATCGCGGGAAGTTTCTTCGCGAAGACGAACCATGCAATCGGGTTCGGGGTGAGTCATCGCTCGCATATAGGAAATTAAAGCATCGTCAACTGGAATGTATTGGCCTGACATGGTGTCCTTCTATTGTATTGAATCCTGGCAAGGTACAATCGCAACATGATGTTAACCCGTCGCAGCCTTCTTCTTGGATCGGCATTGGCTCCTTTAGCCGCCATGGATTTGTCAAAGTTCCACTTAGGTGTGACCACCGATGAGATTGACGAAGATGCGCTGACGGCAGTGAAATTCCTGCGTGAATTTCATTTGAACTGGGCCGAAGTGCGCAGCGTCTGGGGAAAGTACAACACCGAACAACCGGTGGAGAAGATTCAGGAACTGCGCAAGATTTTCGATGAATATCAGATCAAACTTTCCATACTTGGAACCAGTTTCTTTAAGATTCCCTTGCCCGCTGAATCAACCGAAGGACAGGCTATTTTGGACAAGCAATGGGAAATGCTGGACCGCGCCATTGTCCGGGCAAAAATCATGGGCACCGATCAGTTACGAGTTTTCGGTTTCACCTATAAAACCGGCAGTGAGCCAGATAAGGCCAACTATCCCCGAATTTATGAACTGCTTAGTCATGCGGCACAAAAAGCCAAAGCCCAGGGAATCCGATTGGCAATGGAGAATGTGAACACCAGCTATGTTTGGTCAAGCACCCAGACTGCGGCAGTGCTGAAGCATGTTAAGGAAGATAACTTCGGCCTCACCTGGGATCCGAACAACGCTGCTCAAACTTTGGAGACAAGTTTTCCCACCGGATACAAATTGCTAGACCCGGCACGCATTTTTCATGTGCATCTTCGCGACTTCAAGAAGGGCGCCGATGGCAAAGTGGATTGGTGTGCCGTAGGCGAAGGTGAGATGGATAACCTTGGACAGATCCGGGCTCTATTGAAAGATGGCTATAAAGGGAAGTTCACGTTGGAAACTCATTATAAGAGTCCGCAGGGTAAAGCGCATGCTAGTCGGACGTCGCTGACGGCACTGTTGAAGGTTGTTGAGAAAGTATAAGAATTATCCGCAGATGACGCAGATCACGCAGATGAACCACACCGATACGACGATGAGATCCTTTTTTTTAGTTTCGCTATGTTTATCTGCGTCTGTGACGGCGGCTCCGCTAGATTTCCCGCCTACTGTGGCTGCGATTTTTGCGACCAATTGTTCTGAATGTCATTCTGAAAAGGTTAAGACTTCTGGGTTCTCAGTCGTCTCCGCCGATGCCATTCGACTTGGTGGGAATAAGCATGGGCAGGCCATTGTACCGGGGCATCCGGAACAGAGTCCTCTTGTCAAAATGCTGAAAGGTGAACTTGCTCCTGGCATGCCCATGGGTCGGACACTCGCCAAGGCTGACATTGCCAAGATTGAGGCTTGGATTCTTTCTCTTCCAGTTGAACAGGCTGCCAAGAAGACTGATTGGCGATGGCCGTTTGAAATGCCTTCGAAGTCTGTTCCGCCTGCCGTCAGGAATACCTCCTGGGTCCAAAATCCTATTGATGCTTTTGTGCTTCGTAAATTGGAGCAGGCAGAAATAGTTCCTACACCGATCGCCACCAAGCGCACTCTGGCCCGGCGGTTGCATTTTGATCTGGTTGGACTTCCGCCATCCACTGAAGAGTTGAACGCCTTTCTTGCCGATACTTCGCTGGAAGCTTACGAGAAAATGGTAGACCGTCTTCTGACCGATACCCGCTATGGTGAGCGTTGGGGACGTCACTGGCTGGACCTTGCCCGTTACGGCGAAACATCAGGCCTGGAGGGCGATGGTGCCATTGGCAACGCCTGGCGATATCGCGATTGGGTGATTGACGCTTTCAATCGCAACCTGCCCTACGACACGTTCATCATCAAACAACTGGGTGGTGGCGATGAACACTCCATGACCCGCAATAACTACCAGCCCGATCCACAAGGATTTGTTCCCACTGGCTTTCTGCGCATGGCCCCGTGGGATCGGTCGAATCTGGTGGCGGCCGATGTGCGGCAAAATTATTTGAGTGAAGTGACCACGGCAACCTCCTCTGTATTTCTAGGCCTGACCATGGGCTGCGCGCGATGTCACGATCATAAATACGATCCAATTCCAACTAAGGATTATTACCGGCTGCAAGCTTTTTTTCAAGCGACGGAAGCTACTGGTGGGCCGGATGTCCCCTACAAGGACGCAGTGTTTGCGGCTAAAGCCAAAGCAAAAATCAGTGAGTTGCAAAAGCAATTGAACGAGGGTCCGGAAAAGAAAGAGCTGGATGCATTTGAAAAAGAACTGCTGGCCAAGTTGATTGCCGCCCGCAAAGAGCGTTCCCAAAATAAAGAAATACTTGTAGCCGACCTTCGTTTGGAATTGCGCTTGAAACCGCAACGAATCTTCACTGAAGCGGAGCGTCAACTGCATGCCGATGTTGTGGAAGATGCGAATCGAACGCAGGACCCTCCAGAACAAAAAGCCTTGGAAGCCAATGAATCGGTGCTTCTCGTCAAGCTGAAGAAGGCTTACGCGCTTCCCGACTCTGACCCGGCCAAGCGCTTTGAATCGCTGGATCTGGAAGATGTGCTGTCTGAAGCTACCGCCAAATATTCTGGCAAATCTGTTTTTTCTAAAGAAGAGAAAGCCCGCTTCGGTGAACTCAGCGCCAAACTAGATGTCTATCGACTCCGCATGGGCCGCTGGAACACCAGCGTGTTGGGTGTGCAAGTTGCTCCGGGACCGCCATCAGGCCCTGACATTGCACCTGCTCATATTCTGATTCGTGGAGATTACCGTCAGCCTGGTGAAGCGGTGGAGCCCGGATTTCCTTCCAGCATCACCGGCAATTCCAAGCCTGCGGAAATCATTACGGATCGCTACCGTCAATATCCAACTCGCGGCCTGCGCTTGACGTTGGCCAAGTGGATTGCCAACAAAGAAAATCCTTTAACCGCGCGTGTCTGGGTGAACCGCATGTGGCAGTATCACTTTGGTCAAGGCATTGTGCGCACCACCAGCGACTTTGGCAAAAATGGAGATCGTCCATCGCACCCCGAGCTGTTGGACTACTTGGCCAACCGCTTCATGGACGAAGGTTGGGATATCAAACGGATGCACAAGTTAATGGTGATGTCCGCTACTTATCAGCAAGCGGCGGATCATCCGGTGCTAAGAGAAAATCCGAAAGATCCAGCGAATCGTCTGTTGTGGAAATTCAATCGTCGGCGGTTAGAAGCAGAAGTTCTGCGCGATAGTATGCTGCAAGCCAGTGGGCGCTTGAACCTGGAAATGGGCGGACCCAGTGTGTTTCCTCCACTGCCTGCCGACTTGGCTGATTTCGCACGCTATGGCCGCAACGGGGGCTTGATGTGGGAGCCCAATGAGAAGGACGAAGATGCGCGCCGTCGCTCTGTTTATATCTTTCAACGACGTTCCTTGCCGCTGCCCATGATGGCCAACTTCGATGCCATTGTGTTCAGCGAATCCTGTGACAGGCGCAGCACCACTACCACGCCCCTGCAAGCATTGGCGATGATGAATGGCTACTTGAGCAATGAGGAATCGGCGGTGTTGGCCAATCGAATTATCAAGGAGACGGGGGCAAATATTTCATCGCAAATTCGACGTGCCTTTGAGATTACTTTGAACCGCGAACCTCGCGAAGAGGAAATGGTTCGCTTCACCCAATTCGCCGGTAAGCTGGATGCTGTTTGCCGTGTTCTGATGAACTCCAATGAGTTCCTTTATATGGAGTAATGAACGAATGACGCGACGCGATCTATTGTCGAAATCGTATTTAGGACTAGGCAGCTTAGCCTTTGCCGATCTGCTATGTGCGGAAGACGGCAACCCACTGGCCGCCCGCAAACAGCACCTTCCAGCCAAAGCTAAAAGCTGTATATTTCTGTTTATGGAAGGTGGCGTCAGCCAAATGGATTTATTCGATTATAAGCCCATGTTGCTGAAATACGCCGGTCAGCAGATGCCCAAAGCGGAGCGAACCGTTGGCGAACTGGCCACGTTTTCTGCGGCCCCGAATCGTGTAATTCCCCCTTATTGGAAGTTTGCGCAGCATGGTCAATCGGGCCGTTGGATGTCGTCGTTATTGCCCAACCTGGCCACTTGTTCCGATGACCTAGCCTTCATCCACGGAATTAAAGTGGACAACAACAATCATGGTCCCGCAGTGTATCACACATTGACCGGAAGCCAGTTCCCAGGCAGTGCTTCGATTGGTGCCTGGATGACGTATGGGTTGGGCTCGGAAAATCGTGATCTGCCGGGGTTCATCGTTATGGGTGACCGTCGCGGAGCAACCATTGGTGGGGCCAGCGTGTGGGGTAACGGCTACCTGCCCGCAGCTTACCAGGGGACGCTATTTCGCAATGGCAGCACGCCTATTGTGGACCTCACACCTCGCCCCGGCATGACTGAAAGTGCCCAACGTTCGGAACTGGATCTGCTGAATTGGTTCAACACCAGGCACGCCGCAGAACGCACTAATACCAGCGAACTGGATGCCCGCATCGCGGCGTATGAACTGGCTTTCCGCATGCAGACCAAGGCTCCGGAATTGGTGGACTTGGCCCAGGAATCAGAAGCCACTAAGCAACTATATGGATTGGATGATGCGGTCACTGAAGGGTTCGGGTCACAGTGCTTGCTGGCACGTCGCATGGTGGAACGCGGTGTTCGATTCGTGAAGCTGCTGCACGGCGCAGGCGGTGACCGTTGGGACGATCATGGAAGTATTAAGGAACGGCTGCCGGTTCATTGTCAGGAAATTGACAAGCCCATTGCCGGTTTATTGAAAGACTTGAAAGCCCGCGGACTTTTGGATAGCACGCTGGTTGTATGGGCTTCAGAAATGGGGCGTACCCCGTTTGACAACAACCTGGTGACCGATAAGCCGGGTCGCGATCATAACCAGTATGGTCTGGCGATGTGGATGGCCGGTGGCGGAATTAAGCCCGGCTCCACTTTCGGAGAGACTGACGATTTTTCAGTTCGTGCCGCCGGTGATGAAATTCCATTGCGCGATGTGCACGCCACGCTGCTGCGGTTAATGGGACTTGACCAGAATCGGCTGACCTACTTGCACGCTGGTCGCTATAAGAAACTCACCGACATTGGTGGAAGGATCATCAAAGAGATCATTGCATGATTGCACTTTTATTTGCTGTTGCATTGCCTATTATCTGCGTCAAAGATTGC
>JAYWBH010000182.1:0-6854 GCA_043781815.1 Bryobacterales bacterium
GTGGTGGGGCTGGAAGGGTACGGAGTGGAGATTGTTGAACAAGTGCCCGTAAAGAAACGGGAACTTTTTGAGACTTACCAGCGTTTCTAACACAGGAGTAATCAATCATGCGATTTTTACTTGTCCCCGCCCTCTTTGCGATTTCCCAGCTCGGCTTTGCCGCCGACCCCATCTTCAACTACATCATGCCCGATGCCAAATATATGGCTGGCGTCGATATCCAAAAAGCCAAAGCTTCTCCGTTTACAAGATCCATTCTGGACAGCGTGCCGAAAGGTTTTTTTGAAACCATCGGCCTTGATCCGCAGCGCGATTTGGATGAAGTTGTGATGGCATCGCAAAAAGAAGGCAGCGGCATCGCCATTATTCGTGGGCGCTTCGATTCGGGAAAAATCACTGGAAGTTTGAAATTGTTAGGAGCTGTTCAATCGGAAATGCAAAATGGCGTTGAGATCTTCCGTCAGCAAGGAAATGCATTCTTCCTGATTGGTGGCCATACCGTTTTAGTGGGCGATCTGGAATCAGTGAAGGCCGCTGCGGCACGTAACTACAGCAGTGTCCCAGTGGACGCAGTGAAGGCCGCCAAAGTCCAGTCTTTGCGCGAAGGAAGTGACGTTTGGATGATCACCAACTCCCCCAACTTCGATATGAAACCGAAAGGTGGCAAAGTTCAAAATGGGAACGCCGGGCCGATGGCTGGCATCATGAATGGTGACTTTTTCAAAGCTGTCGATCAGGCTGCCGTGGGACTTCGTTTCACCGCAACCACCGTGGATCTGAATGTCGAAGCAACCGCTAAAACAGAAAAGGACGCCGGGGCTCTGGCCGATGTTGTCCGTTTTCTTAGCAATATGGTTCAACTGAATCGCGAAAATCAGGATGTCGCTGCTTTCGCCACCGCTTTGGATTCCATGCAATTAACTCAGAATGCAAAAGTGATTCGTGTAAAAATGGCAATGCCCCAAAGCCAGTTGGAAAAAATGATGAAAGGGCATGGGCAGAAGATCTAAAAGGGTACAATGACCGACCTTCGCTATCCCATCGGAAAGCCTCAATATAAACAGGATTTGACGGACGCAGACAGGGCCGCTTTGATTGCTGAATTCGCAATCGCTCCGGCCCAGTTGTCCGCAGCGGTGGCCACACTTTCCGATCAACAACTGGACACTGCGTATCGGCCACAAGGGTGGACTGTTCGGCAGGTTTGCCATCACCTTCCTGATTCGCATTCCAATGGCTATATTCGTGCTAAATTGGCTTTAACTGAAGAAAATCCGGTAATCAAACCGTACATGGAAGATCGCTGGGCTGACCTGGACGATTCCAAACTGCCCATTGCCGTCGCACTGCTGCACTACACAGCCATTCAAGCCCGTTGGCACGCATTGTGGGAAACAATTCGTGGGGAACAGTGGCAGCGCAGCTACATTCACCCCGAGTACGACCAGAAGTTCTCAATCGACTACCTACTGCAGCTATATAGTTGGCATGGCCAGCACCATCTGGCACAAATCAATGGATTAAAGTTCCGCCAGGGTTGGAAATAAATCGATTCCCTACCTACCTTATTTTCAGCAAAAACGAGATTTTCCGTGTGTGAAAGCGTACCCTGTATAGATAGTCAATGTTTGTAAAAATTGGAGCTCCTAAATCCGCTGATTTTTCCGATCCTATCGGCGTCCTGACTGATTGTCACCGGCGTATTGAGGATTTTCTTGGCATTCTTGAAACCCTCACCGTGGCCGATAATCCAGAACCATTGAATCCTGAGCGGCGTAAAGCGCTGGAACAGAGTTTGAATTATTTCCGAAATTCTGCCCCCAAGCACTCTGCCGATGAGGAGGAAAGCCTGTTCCCACGCTTGAAAGAATCCGGTGGAATGAAGACTGTTTTAGCCAAGTTGGAAAAACAGCATAAACAAATTCACGCCCTGCAAGCATCTATTGAACAGTTGGGAATGCTGTGGTCGGCAAGAGGTATTCTTGGACCGTTGGATTGGTCCAAGCTGAAATCCGACGTGGAAGAACTAAGTTCCACATACAGTGAGCACATTCAAATTGAGGAACACGATGTGTTCCCTAAAGTGGCCGCCGTCCTGACCGCCGCAGCGCTCGCTTCCGTGGGCAAAGAAATGTCTTCCAGACGCCGCGATTAGTTTCCTGAGACGAACGAGTTCGATACCGAGCCGTGACCGCGAGGGAGCGGTGCCTGTCGCCTCAAACACCAGTCTTTTGTCGTCACACCCGCTAGTATAGAGTGTGATCTTTTACCTGCATGGATTTGCTTCCTCGCCTGCTTCACGAAAAGCGCGCTACTTCGCGGATCGACTTACGTCCATTGGACAGGAAGTGAAAATCCCCAAACTGGACAACGGAGATTTTTTCAACCTCACCCTTACCCGCCAACTCAACATGCTGGAAGAAGAAGCGCAAGGCAGACCCGTCTCTCTAATCGGATCCAGCATGGGCGGTTACCTTGCGGCGATCTATGCAGCAAAGCATCCGGAAGTGCAGCGTGTTGTACTGATGGCCCCAGCCTTTGGATTCGCCCGCAGATGGCCCCAGCGATTAGGGCTCCCAGTAACCGACGCCTGGCGACGCGAAGGGAGCATGGAGATTTTCCACTATGGCGATAATCAAAAGCGTCGCATTGGCTATCAGCTTTTAGAAGACGGCCTGCAATATCCTGACTACCCCAATTTCGGCCAACCCTGCTTGATCTTTCATGGAAAGAAGGACGACGTGGTGCCTGCGGAATTCTCTATCGAATTCTCAAAAAAACATCCCAACGCCGAACTGCATGTTTGGGATTCCGATCATGAATTGAGCAATGTCCTGGAACCCATGTGGGATCGTATCCAAACGTTTCTGTAAGTCTACGGACCACGCACAAACAATCGTCGGATAGGTGCCCACCAGGATCCGTGCACTAAATCTTCCACTTCCCGCAGCTTTGCCGGATCGCGGACAATCTTATCCAACTGCATGTTCAAAGGCACTTCCACCGGTTCCTTGCCCAGAAGCTTTGGACGTTGCCTGCCTTGCAGAACATAAGTCTTCCGAACCCAACGGGTCGGCGTTTCTTCCACAATGTACGAAAATTTTGGTGGCTCGGCAGACGTTGGAAAATGCCCTTGCAACCCTCTTTCCCAAAAGACAGATTCGTAGCGATGCTTATCTCCGTTATAAATAAACACTCGTACGGAATCGAATTCAATCGGTGCCTTGGAATCTAACAAAGTCGTCCACAACCAATTCTGTTTGGTCGTATCCTCCCCTTTGGCAACTCCCATGGGAAAATATCCGGTGATCCTGCTTCCCCTGGCGTATAGCGCCACATCATCGGGAACCTGCATGTACAGCAGTCGGAACATCACCCAACCAGCCCGACCATCAGGGGCTCTGACCAGCGTCCAGGAATCCTGCGGCGGCGTCAACGATGGTGCACCAATGGTCTGACCCGATTTCTCAAGGTGGTAATCGTAAGAAATATCGCGCCAGTCGGCAGGGGGTCCTGGTGGCGGAGGCGGCTTCAAGTCTGCAGGCGCTGGAACAGGGGTCGGCTCGCCCTTTTTCCCTTTCTTCTTGCGCAGCAGCAATGGATTTATGGTCGCCTTCTTTTCTGGTTGAGGCAACTTATAAGCACCGCGCTCCACCACCTTACGCTGCAGCACCTGAACCACGTCACCGGGATTAATTACGCTGAAACTAGGGGACAATCGATTGGGAACCGTGTGCATGTTCAGTGGTTCATTTACCGTAGCTGCACCTTGACTTGGAAGTGTCGCAGCATAGGTGCGAAGCACACCCAAAGCCTCCACTTGTTCGGAGGATAGCAGCCGTTCCTGATCTGTCCACCCTTCAATCCCAGCCGCCGTTCGGATGCGTGTAAAACGCCTTCGGATTTGGAGAATTTCAATCTTCTCCCCATGGTTTACCGTACCCACCACAGGAGATTTGATCCCTAAATCCTGGCGCAAGGTGATGGTCAATGAACCAACAAAGGCTTCCCCAATAGCAGGAGTCTTCTCTGGACCCTTTTGACAGGCTGCCAGAACACAACAAAAAATGAGGATTGAACTACGCGAGGTCTGATTCCGTCCCAAGCCCTATTCTATCAATCGCGGGACGAAAGTCCGCAGCATTTCCACAGATTGCGACGCCGTGACCACATAATCCGCACAGTCCGCTGCGATCAACCAGCAATCCCCTTGTTGGAATAGCTGCCCGTCAATCAACCCGCTGCCTCGTGTAAAGATCAGCAGATGGAACCGTTCCCTATCTGCAGAGCAGTGCTTATTCCCCTCAAAACGGATCAATTCCGTTTCAAAGTAAGGGCATGTGGCCAGCAGCGAGCCTTCCGCTGTAAGAACCGGAACGGAAGCTCCCGGATGTGGGAACAGGTCAGCCACAGCCAGCGATTTTTCCACGTGAAGTTCCCTGGGCCGGTCGTAGTCATAAAGCCGATAGGTGATGTCGGAATTCTGTTGGATTTCGCAGACCACTAACCCCGCCCCAATCGCGTGGACCGTTCCCGCTGGCGTGAAATAAGTTTGCCCTGGTGAAGCATTCACCCAATTCACCAGGTCCACAATTTTCCCATTGGCCAGAGACTCGCGCACCGTATCGACCCCGGTGATTTCCTTGAACCCCAATGCGATCTTCGCCCCCGGATCAGCACGCAATACGTACCACATCTCCGTTTTGCCCGGAGAATTTTCATGAGCCCAACTGTAATTGTCATCGGGGTGAACTTGAATAGACAGATCGCCTGTAGTGAACAGGAATTTCACCAGAATCGGGAAGCGCCCGCAGGACCCTGCCGATGCCGCCAGCTTCACGGCACTCCCAGTTAGCGCGGTGCCATAAGTCGCCATCAGTTGGCCCAAGGTCTGGCCAGCGGAGGTCTGGTTGGCGTCAGTAGTGAACCAGTATTCGCCCACTTTTTCGTCGCCTGACTCGAACCAGGGTTGCAGGTCCGTACTTCCCCACACTTTTAGATGGCGGCTGGGAATCAGCTTGATCGGTCGCCAATCCATACGCTATCCCAAGGCTTCCATAAATTGGTGAATGCGGTCTAAGCCGCGCTCCAGTTCCTTCATGGATGTGGCGTAGGAGATCCGGATATGTTGCGATGTCCCAAAAGCTTCCCCCGGTACAACGGCCACATGAGCCTGGGTCAGCAGGCGTTCAGCAAATTGCATGGAATTGTGAATGCCCTGCTTTCCAAATGCTACTCCAATATTGGGATAGGCGTAAAAAGCTCCGCGAGGTTCGGCCAGTGATACGCCGGGAATCTGCCGCAATCGATTCACCACATATTCGCGTCGCTTTTTGTATTCCGCCAGCATCAGCCCCACAGATTGCTGAGGTCCGCTGACGGCCTCAAAGGCGGCTTTCTGGGCAATGGAAGTGGGGTTTGATGTGCTGTGGCTTTGCAGCTTCATCACGGCGCTGGCAATGGCCGTGGGAGCCAATGCAAAGCCAATTCGCCAACCGGTCATGGCATACGTCTTTGACAAAGACCCAGCCACCAATACCGTGGACTTACCCTTATCGGCGGAGGCGATGGAAAATGGATCGCTATCGTAAAGGAACCGGCAATAGCATTCATCGGTCAATAACCAAATTCCAAGCTTCGACGTGATGTGGAAAATCTTCTCGAATTCTTCGCGTTCCAGCAATCCACCAGAAGGGTTGTTCGGCGAGTTGATGATGATCAGCCTGGTTTTCGGAGTAATCGCTTTTTCAACCATCGCTGCGGTCAGCAGGAAGCCACTTTGCTCATCCGTCTCCACAAAAACACACTTCGCCCCAGCGTAACGGACCACATCCTGATAGGTGACCCAATACGGAACCGGGATGATCACCTCATCACCAGGATTGATTAGCACTTGCACCAGATTGAACACGGCATGCTTGCCGCCAACCGTCACCACGCATTCCGATGGCTGGAAGTTGCTGCCGTAATCCGCATGATGCCGTTCGCAAATGGCCTGCTTCAGATCCTGCGTGCCGCCCGCTGGAGTGTACTTGGTAAAGTTGCCGTGAATGGCATCCACAGCCGCTTGCTTAATGTTATCGGGTGTAGGAAAATCGGGCTCACCAGCGCCAAAATCCACCAAATCGACGCCTTCACGCTTCAAACTATCCGCTTCAGCGGCCACTTTCATGGTGGAAGAAACGTTGATCAAATCAATTCTGTCGGATAATCCCGGTACGGTCAGCAACTTAATTCTCCCTGAAACCGTTCCCGCAATCGGCGGTGTACTACTTTGGGCACCATGCCGGAAACGTCGCCCCCCAGCCTGGCCACTTCTTTCACCAAGCGAGAGCTGACAAAGGAATTTTCCTCGCCACTCATCAGGAAAATGGTTTCAATGTTTGGATTCAAACGGCGGTTCATCAGGGCCATTTGCAATTCATATTCGTAATCGCTGACAGCACGAATTCCGCGAAGGATAACGGTGGCCCCATGCTTCGCTGCAAAATCGACCAGCAGGCCGTCGAAAGTAACAAACTCCACGCCGGGCAAGCTGGCTGCTTCCTGCAGCATGGCAATGCGCTCTTCAGCGGGAAACAACGCTTGTTTATTTTCGTTAGAAAGCACTGCTACGATCAGTTTACCGGTGAGGCGCGTAGCTCTGGCGATAAGGTCCAGATGACCATTGGTTGGTGGATCAAACGATCCTGGAAACACGGCGACAAGGCTGTTCGTTATACCCACGAATAGACCTAAATTGTATCAAAGTGCCGGAAGTGAGTTCGCTATTCCGGCCTGGCCCACTTCGATCATCTGATTTGGCCCACCTGGCTATTAGTATTTTGCACCATTCCACCAGTTAGCGGTTCGGG
>JAYWBH010000183.1:0-2181 GCA_043781815.1 Bryobacterales bacterium
GTTCACTTTGAATTGACCGGCAGCAATATCAGATATGGGGTTGGCGTTATAAGCGGCAATCGCCTGCGCTGAAATGGGGCTGGCGGTTGTATTGTTGAATCCATTAATGGAACGGTTATAACGTTCCGTGGTTGGGGTTTCCCCTTCTAAACGAAGGCCAAGGTTCAACGTCAGGTTAGAGCGAACACGGAAATCATCCTGCAAGAAAAAGCCATAGTAATGATTCTTGTTGGTGCGCGAAGCGTTCAAATCGAATTGGCCGGAAGTGGGCAGGCCCAAAAGGAATGCGGCAAAGTCCTGTCCAATGGGAGGAGATGCGGAGTTGTCCAACGGCCCGTTGGTCCAATTATTACCAAACACAAACGTCCCGTTAGAAAATCCAAAGCTAGTCTGCGATTCCCGAATCTGTCGCAGATCCATGCCGAATTTCAAAGTATGTTTCCCTTTGAGTTTGGTGAAGGTTTCAAAGATTTGGAATGTGTCAAAAGGAAATTCCACACCACCGGTGTCGCCCAGGTTAGTGAAGGAAGTCGCGCTGGAAAACGAAATCTTCGGCAGAATTTTGCGAGGCGCGGCGGCGGATAAGTATGCAGGCAAGCCTAGCGTGGTGGAATCGAAACCGAGCGAAAAGTTTCGGGTGGGCTCAACGAATCGGGTCCAGTTCAGGCGGCTGTTCATTAGGAAGGTGGGGGTGAACGTGTGGACATCGTCAAATGTATAGCCCCAGTTGATGCGCTTCAGGGCATCGGTTGCTGTTGGGTTGTCCGTTACAGCTTTGCCGAAACCATTGCCACCGTTGCCGGTGCGCAAGTTGTTTCGGGCAGCAAAGAAGAATCGGTTCTTGTCAGACAGGTTTACGTCAAGTCTGCCAATCACGTTGTAAAAAGTGTTGCGTTCCCCATCGGTATTGGAAAGAAAGTTAGCTTGGCCATTGGGGCTGCCTGGTTGATTGGGCTGCACATAGTATTGAAGATAATTCTTGGCGATGGAAGAGATGCGGCCACCAGGAATAATATTGCCTGGAAATGGTGTGCGTGCCACACGGCCACCCTGAGCCACGCCCGTCAGCGGATCGTAAATCGTATAGATGGAGCCCACACTAAGGAGGGAAGAAAAATCGCCCCCACGTTCCGCTGTCGTTGGCATGGTGTTGGTGGTAGGAGCAGGCAATGCATCTTGCACGCCTTCATAAGCAAACATGAAGAACACCTTGTTCTTGCCATTGAATAGTTTGGGAATCAGCACCGGACCAGAAAACGATCCGCCGTATTGATTGAACCGGCTAACCGGCTTCTTGGCCTTGGCCTTATTGGTGAAAAAGGGAGTGGCATTGAAAGCAGAGTTCTGATTGAACTCGTAAAGCGTACCGTGAAATTGATTGCTCCCACTACGAGTGATAATGTTCACCGTGCCACCGCCGCTGTGTCCGTAAGCCGCATCTGCCTGAAAGCTTTCTGCCTTCACTTCGGTGACGGCATCCATCGGTGGGTTGTAAGCCACGCGCAAGTTGCCGGTGTTATCGGCCGCGCCGTCAATCAACAGTTCGTTCACTTGGGCAGGAGCTCCGCCCATGGAAAAACCGGATGGGCCGGCGTTGTCAAAAGGTCGGGTAAAACGTGGATCAGTATTGGGGACCACGCCGAAAGCCAGTTGGGCTAAGGAAAGCGGAGTGCGACCGGAAACCGGCATGTTTTCGATTTGTGCAGAGCTGATCACCTGTCCGGTAGATGCTGATGCTGTATCCAATACCGGAGCCTGGCTTGTGACGTTGATGGTTTCCGTCACCGCACCAACTTCCATTTGAATGTCCACACCCAGCCGTTCATTAGCACCGGCGGCCATTTCCCGCACGTAACGTTTGAAGCCCGCCAGTTCAGCGGAAAGCCGGTAGGTGGCTGGTTGTAGAAATGGAAGCGTGTAATTGCCGTCCGTTCCGGAAATAGTTTCCACCTTTGCTTCGGTGCCAATTTGGATGGCCGTGACTTTAACGCCCACCATGGCAGCGTTTTGCACATCGGTGACGCGACCGCTAATCGTCGCGCGGAATTCCTGTGCAGACAGCACGCCCGCAAGCAAAAGCAATAACCCTAAACTCTTTTTCATACAGATCCCCTTATTCACGCCTGTAAACCCACTTCAATATTCGATGTGTAATTATACCTGTCTCTTGAGTCCAGCTAT
>JAYWBH010000184.1:0-2181 GCA_043781815.1 Bryobacterales bacterium
GTTGTCCGGTCGTGGTTGCAACTAGATCATTTGAGCGTATTTGTATCCTCGTCACAAGCTCTTTCCACCGCTAGCATTTCTCAACTCCGGTCTGAAAAAGGAGTGATAGAGATCGAGCCCGACTCCACCATTCGATCCTCTGAAACCGAACCCGATTCAAAGGCCAAAGCCGCGCTGGAAGTGGTTGGGCCATGGTTTCCTTTTCTTGGAACCATCAACTATTTTGGAAGTAAAGTGCACCAAGGCTACGTTTGGCAGCCAACAACGGGAATGATTGCACTTTCCGATACGCAAAAGAAATACGGTTTGGGTACTGGCATTGTTGCAATCATTGATACCGGTGTGGATACTACGCACGAGGCACTTCGAAACGTCCTGTTGCCGGGCTACGATTTCACCCGCGAACGTTCAGACACAGTATCGGAGTTTTACGATTTATCGGCAAACGCTTCCGCAGCATTACAGCAATCCACGGTGGAAATTCTGGACTCAAAAAAAGTAGTGGTGCAAGTGAACACCACAACGGCTGCTATCCTTGCGCAATCCACGGTTGAAATTCTGGACGGCAAAGGGCTGCCATCTGCTTTTGGGCATGGAACCATGGTTGCAGGCCTGGTGCATCTGGTTGCTCCTGAAGCGCGTATTATGCCTTTGAAAGCCTTCAAAGCCGATGGTTCAGCTCAGCTTTCCGATATTGTTCGGGCCATCCGGTATGCTGCCGATCATGGAGCAGCGGTCATCAGCATGAGCTTCGGATTTGCCCAGTACTCAGGTGAACTGAAGGCGGCCATTGACTATGCCAATAGCCGGGGTGTGTTGTGCATTGCCTCTTCCGGAAATTCTGGTAAGGAAGCGAAGGTTTATCCGGCGGCGTTAATCAATGTGATAGGTGTTGGCTCCACCAATTTCTCTGACAAAAGGAGCCCCTTCAGCAACTACGGATTTTCAGCCAAGACTTCCGCTCCTGGTGAGGCTATAGTGACAACTTTCCCTGGGAACACTTATGCTGCCGTCTGGGGCACCAGTTTCAGCACGGGCTTAGCGGCAGGAGCTGCAAGCTTGTTTCGCCAAGTGAAACCAGGTTTGAATTTTCAAAACTTTAAAGACGCGTTTGACTACGGCCTTCCCATTAGTCAGGACATGGGTGATAGCCGCCTGCAATTGATACGTTCGCTGGATTATCTCCAGCGAGAACATTAATTCCCATATTTTTTCAATGTTTTTTGCTGTTCCCTATATTGACCTCACTATCTTTCGTCCCATTACTTTCGGTGGTGCATATTATGCAACTACCAATTGAATTGCGACGGAGGATCGTTTGTGAATCTTACTCTAAATGTGAATGGACAAAACTATCCAGTCACCGTCAGTGACGGCGGCATGCCACTTCTGTGGGTACTGCGCGATCTGATCGGCTTGACTGGCACCAAATATGGCTGTGGTATTGAAGTCTGCAAAGCTTGCACCGTTTTGATGGACGGCCAACCGGAAAAATCCTGTGTTGTGGACGTTACCTCTGCCGTAGGGAAGAAAATAGTCACCATTGAAGGACTTTCCTCCAACCGAAGCCATCCGGCCCAAAAGGCCTGGATCGACAATCAAGTTCCCCAATGTGGATATTGCCAATCCGGCGTGTTGATGAGCGTGGCAGGGGCAATGCAGGCCGGGCACCATGGGTCCGAAATCATGTCCGAGGTCCAAAACCTGTGCGTTTGCGGGACCTATCAACGGATGAAAGACGCAGTAAAGACCCTGTAACAATGAGGATCCCAAAATGACCAACCCTACAATATTCCCATCTGAAAAAACGAATGCACTAGGCCGCCGGGGATTTTTGACATCCGCCACCGGCGCTTTCACACTCACCTTTGTCCTTCCTGAATTCTCCCGTTTCGCCGATGCAGATGCTGCTTCTGGTGGCCAGGTGAACGCCTGGTTGCGTATCGGTTCTGACGAAAGTATTTCTCTGACCATTGGCTCCTCTGAAATGGGGCAAGGTTCTTTTTCGGGATTGGCGCAAGTTCTGGCAGAAGATTTAATGGTGGATTACACCAGAGTAAAAACGGTTCAGGGACCGCCTAGCCTGGTGGCACCCGTTCCCGTAGGATCGTCCATCAATACTGTAGGCTCTGGCGTGGTGCGCAACAATTTCTGGAAGATGCGCGATGCCGGTGCCACTGC
>JAYWBH010000185.1:0-2180 GCA_043781815.1 Bryobacterales bacterium
TCGGGGATGTGCGCCAATTGAATGCGAAATTCCGAGCACGACGCAATGTGTTCACCAGGCAAGTTCCACCAGGGAACACTGGTTGGCCACCATTCACAACGTCGCAAAGGCTGTCGTCATTGCCCCAAACGTAACGACCGTACACTGTGTTCTTGCTGTTGATCATGTGATCAATCTTCAGTGTCTGGTCATGCTGGCGTTCGGAAGCCTGAGCGGAAAAGTTGTAGCCAGCGGTATTCAATCCGTCACCTACAGTAAAGTTATTGGGCAAT
Source organism: Bryobacterales bacterium (assembly GCA_043781815.1). Lineage (GTDB taxonomy): Bacteria > Acidobacteriota > Terriglobia > Bryobacterales > Bryobacteraceae > JANXSF01. Next base: position 273 of record JAYWBH010000185.1, read on the forward strand.
GGAGTTGCTTTGATCATGGCCTGCAGGCTAGGATCCAGACCCAATTTCTGAGGATCGGAAGTGATCACATTGTAAGTGCCGATGTTCAATCCGGCAATGGGGTTTCCACTGGCATCAATTGAAGCTCCGGTGACACCTGCTGGGGTATTGCGTCCGCCTTTTACGTAACGCAGAATGCCATCGCGAGCAGATTGCGTATACACCGTGCGTGCCGTAGAAGCGCTGGAGCGTGCGCGCAAAGCTTGGATTTCAAAAAAGAAGAATGTCTTGTTTCTGATGATTGGCCCACCAATGCCGCCGCCAAAAATATTCTGCTGCAGTTGTGGTTTTCCTAAGCCATCAAGGTTGTTCTGGAACTCGCCCGCATTCAGTCGCGGTGTGCGATAGAACCAGAACCCGTTACCATGAATTTCATTCGTGCCGGAGCGCGTCATCATGGCCACTTGGGCGCCACTGTTACGACCCGTTTCCGCAGTGTTATTCCCGGTCTGCACACGCACTTCAGCCAGCATATCCGGGTTGACGCGGAACGATGTGGTTTCTGAGCCGCCCTGGCTGGAATCATTGACGTCTATCCCATCCAGCGTGTAGTTCCAGGCACGATCCCGTGCACCATGCACATGGCTTCCCCCGCCAGTGTTGGAACCACTTACTACGCCGGGCTGCATGAATACTAAGTTGACTGGGTTACGGCCGCGGCTACCCACAATCGGCAGATCCATCAATGCTTTTTGAGAAATCAAGTTACCGTAGTTGCCTGAGGTGGAGGTCTGAACTGCTTCATACGAACCATCCACTGTTACTTGTTCGACTAAGGCACCAATTTCCAATTTGATGTTGAGAGTGGCAGGTTGGCCGATAGAAACCTGAATCTGGCGTGCCACAAATCGCTTAAAGCCCGCCGATTCCGCAGCAATTTCATAAGAGCCCGGCTGGACCGCTTCAAACACATAGGTGCCTGCGGAAGAAGTGATTGTGGTGAAGGCAACCTTGGTGCCTTCGTGAGTAAGTTTAATGGCAGCCCCGGGGACAGACGCCCCTCCAGGATCAAGCACAGAACCCAGAATTCTGGATGTGGTTCCTTGGCCAAACGCAGCAGTGCAGGCGCAAAGAAACGCCGATGTTAGGAAAAGCCCCTTGTAAGTCATATTATTCATCCTAGCGTAATATTTGACTGTCAAATAGGATAGGCTGAACGGAACACCTAATGAAGCAACTCTTTTTTCAATTCTTAATTCTGTCCGTCCCATTGCTGGCGCAGACTCCCCGTTGGACCGAAAAGCAGGCCAATGACTGGTATGCCAAGCAACCGTGGCTCGCTGGCGGTAACTACATTCCCGCTTCAGCCATCAACGAATTGGAAATGTGGCAGGCGGAAACGTTTGACCCAAAACGCATTGACCTGGAGCTGGGTTGGGCGCAGGCCATCGGCATGAACACCATGCGAGTTTTTCTGCACGATCTGCCTTGGCAGCAGGATGCAGCAGGGTTCCGCAAGCGCATTGACCAGTTCCTGACCATCGCCGCGAAACACAAAATTAAGCCCATGTTCGTTCTCTTCGATTCTTGTTGGGACCCGTTTCCGAAGTTAGGCGAACAGCGTAAACCCACCCCAGGCGTGCATAATTCAGGATGGGTGCAAGCTCCCGGCTCAGATGCGCTGACAGATAAATCGCAGTATGCAAGGCTTCAAGTCTACGTGAAGGGAGTTGTAAGTGCCTTCCGAAACGATAAGCGAGTCCTCGCCTGGGACCTTTGGAATGAACCGGACAATTTGAATACTTCCAGTTACAAGATGAAGGAACCGGCGGGCAAAGTTGAGTTAGTGACGGCGTTGTTGCCGCAAGTTTTTGCATGGGCCAGAGCGGCAAAGCCGACGCAACCCCTGACCAGCGGCATTTGGAAAGG
>JAYWBH010000186.1:0-19367 GCA_043781815.1 Bryobacterales bacterium
ACAGCAGTGGCATCGGCCATGTTGGTAATGTCAATTTCATCCTGCCCTACACCGACTGTTTCCACCAGGATCACGTTGAAGCCCGCAGCGTCTAACAGCAGAGTCAGATCAAGAGTTGTTGGAGCAAGTCCGCCGAGCTTGCCACGGGTGGCCATGGATCGGATGAAGACTCCGGGGTCGCCATGATGTTCCTGCATGCGGACGCGATCCCCTAAGATGGCACCTCCAGAAAAAGGACTGGTTGGATCAACCGCAATCACCGCCACAGTCTTATTTTCCTGCCTGAGTTCGCGAATCAGTGCGGTGACAAAAGTGCTTTTACCTACACCTGGTGCACCGGTAATGCCGAAGACCTCTGCAGTGCCAGTGTGCGGCCAAAGGGCTTGTAATAAGGTCTCCGACGCAGCACTTCGATTCTCAATGAGAGTGGCCGCACGGGCAATGGCTCGCGGTTGACGGGCAAGGATACTTTCTATGCTGGTCATCGTCCTAGGATTTGGCGAGCGATCACCAGTCGTTGAATTTCGCTGGTTCCTTCGCCGATGGTGCACAGCTTCACATCGCGATAAAACTTTTCCACGGGGTAGTCTTTAATGAAGCCATAGCCCCCATGAATCTGAACTGCTTCGTTGCAAATATCCACGGCAGCTTCAGAAGAAAACAGCTTGGCCATAGCCGATTCTTTATTGACCGACTTGCCCTGATCCTTCAGCCAACCCGCACGATAAGTGAGCAGCCGCGAAGCTTCAATGGCCGTAGCCATGTCTGCCAGTTTATGTTGAATGGCTTGAAACTCAGAGATGGGCCGTCCGAACTGTTTGCGCTGCTTTGAGTACTTCAACGCTGCGTCGTAAGCACCCTGGGCAATGCCAATGGACAAGGCGGCAATAGATATGCGGCCACCATCTAAAATGCGCAGACTATCCACGAATCCTTCACCGATCTTGCCTAGCAGATTGGCATCGGGCAAACGGCAATCAGTGAATACAACTTCGCCGGTATCGCTGGCCCGCATGCCCATCTTATTTTCTTTCTTGCCGGTGGCGAATCCGGGCGTTCCTTTTTCAATGACAAAGGCGGAAACACCATGATGGGAATTCGCACGATCGGTCACGGCCATGGCCACGCAGACGTCGGCGTAGTGTGCGTTGGTGGTGAATGTCTTCGAACCATTGAGCACCCACATATCGCCATCGCGAACCGCAGTTGTGCGAGTTCCTGCAGCGTCGGACCCAGCTTCGGGTTCCGTCAACGACCAGCATCCGATCCACTCTCCGGTGGCGAGTTTCGGTATGTAGCGCTGCCGCTGCTGATCGTTACCAGCCAGATAAATGTGATTGGAACAGAGCGAATTGTGCGCTGCTACGATCAATCCCACAGACCCATCCACACGTGCCAGTTCCTCAATCACAATGGAATAATCAATGTAACTGAGGCCCGCGCCGCCAAGTTCTTCCGGGAAAATCACACCTAAGCAACCCAGCTTCCCCAACTTTTTCACGACATCTAAAGGGAACGTTTGGGCTTCATCCCACTCCATAACATGAGGGCCAATTTCCGCTTCAGCAAATTCGCGGATCTGCTTACGAAGGTCGATTTGATCTGGAGTGAAAGCGAAATCCATAGTGCGCTAAACGATCTCTTCCTTATCCGAATCCCAACGCACGGTGCGACCTTGCCGGTAACTTTCCACAGCCATTCCACAGGCGATGGACACGCGGAATCCGATATCAAATGGGCAATTGGTTTCGTTACCGGAACGAATGCTGTCAAAGAAATTCTGCATGTGCGGCTGAGCCCCGGTCCTGGTCTGCCCTACAATTTCAGTGGCCTTTGGCCGGTTCATACTTTGCGGAATATAGCGGATCTGTTGGCTTTTTACGATGGTTCCATGGGTGCCCAATACATGTTCAGCAGCGCCCAACTGGCTATTGCCGAAGCCGGAACTCCAACTGAACAGGATGTCTTCGGATTGCTTGGTTAAATGCTGCATACTGACGTTCATGGTGTCAGGAACTTCGCGGCCATCTTTCCAAAGATAGACGCCACCCACCATGGTCACAGCTTTAGGAATTTGCAGGTCCATGCACTTGTACCAGAAGCTCAGTTGGTTACACAAATTTTCATGAACACTACCGCCAGAGTAATCCCAGAAGTAGCGCCAGTTGGTGTAGCGATTGGCATCGAAATCGCGTTTGGGCGCGTCTCCTAAAAACTTGCTCCATAGAATATTTTCCTCGGTCATGTCAGGAAAAACAGGGCGAGACCATTGTGGCTTTCCTTGGGGAGTGTTGCGATACATGTTGGCTTCAATGGCCGTGATCTGCCCCAAAATATTCTGTCCCAGGAAATGCATCGCATCGGTAACCTGACCGGAAGAACAACCCTGATGTCCAATCTGCACTGTTCGATTCCCAGCCTTCTGGTAAGCAGCGCGCATCAGCTTGGCATGATCCACGGTGAAGGCCATGGTCTTTTCCTGGTAAACGTGCTTGCCTGCTTCCATGGCGTCCACAAAATGCTGGCAGTGGAGATGTTGAGGCGTGGCGATGAGAACCGCGTCAATGGATTTATCTTCCAGCAGAGACCGATGATCCAGGTGCGTCTTAGCTGCAGGAACCAACTGCCTGGCCGCTTCCAGCCGTGCCGAATAGATATCAGCAAACGCCACGAAATCAATATTGGGACATGCTAAAGCGTCGCGCGTAATTTCCAGTCCACGAGCACCCGCACCAATGATTCCCACACGAATGCGGTCGTTTGCGCCCAGCACCGCGCCAGGTGCCGCCATCACCGCCAGGCTGGATGCGACATTGCCAATAAAGTTACGTCGGGAATTCATTTTTATACTTTAATTGTACCTGGAGTGGAAGGCATATTAAGCTGGGAAGAATGGCTGACCGACTAAACCTTTCCTATTGGCTACGTGGATTCTCTCCCATGAACATGACCCGGCATTTCGATAAGATGCTGAGTAACTTCCCCTTTTCGCCACAAAACCCTTCGCATACTGTGCTGCGAGTGCAAGCTATCTCTTCGTCCGAACCTGCGCTGCGAGAGCATGAATTTCCCGATCCGGTAGACGTTGAGGCAATTTCAATCGTGATGAAAGAAGAGGCTGGAACCGATAGTTGCCTGCAGATCGACAGTTTTTGGGGCTTGTGGCAGTTCGATAAAGATTGGACGCTGCGTCCTGCACCGGTTTCGTTATTCTGTTATGGGCCTGAGTTTGAAGGGTACGAATTGAGCGACGGCACCCGCGAGAATTTGCGGATCGAATTCGGGTTGGAAAGTCATTTTTTGGTGCAACCAGACTTGCCGGATAGCACGTATTACGTGCAATCCAATTTGAAGGGATTGCTGCAATTGGCGCATACGCTGGATGAGGCACTGGCCGTAGAAAAACGAACGTTGTGGTCAGAATCAGGCGAGAATTTCGCTGATAAATTCAAGGCCTTCCTGCAGTAGTTGCTGACTTGAAACCGATGCTGCTCACTGCGGTACACTATGGTCATGATGTTGTCAGATAGTGTTGTTTCAGATCGAATTACTGTTGACGCAGAAATCCTTGCTGGAAAACCTATCATCCGCGGCACACGTCTTGCGGTTGAGTTCATACTTGAGTTGATGGCCGCTGGCCAGTCCGAACAAGATCTGCTGACAAACTACCCTGGGCTAACGCGCGAAGATATTCTTGCTTGCCTTTCCTACGCCAGCTACTTGGTGCATGAATTCAGAGCGTACCCGATTCCGGCGTAGCTCACTTTCCGATGCTCACACCCTAAATCAACTAAAATCAACTGGTGTGATCTAAAATAATCTTCCAGCCGCCCGCCGTCTTCTTAAAAAGAAGCGTGAAAACACCATTCACATCTCCGCCACCGATGCTAGTGCGTGTCAGGAAAAACTTTCCCAACACAGATGCATGTTCCGCCCCCAACATGCGAGTTTCCAGAATTTCAAATCGCAACGTGCCCATGTTGTCTTTCGTTGGGTAACGCTTCTTGTAATCAGCTAGAACGGCAGCATGACCCTTGGTCACCGCCTTGCCCACAAACGTTGTTTGTTCGCCAGTCTGATAGCCACCCATGAATGCCGTCACATCCCCGGCGTTCCAATCGATGACTTGCTTGTCCAATACTGCGCGGATTTCCTGTTCCGGGGCTTGGGCAATTGCCACCGCGCAAAAGCTAAGCAAAAGAAGAAATGATCTAGTCATGCGGTTCCAATTATACTGGTTAATTGCTGATACTTCCCCATTCCCCTGAGGAACTAGCACAGGCCCTGGCCCAGTCCTCCGAAAACAAGCAGCGGATCCGTATTTTTGGATGCGATTCCAAGCGCACGATGGGCGGGCCGATCCACGCGGCTGAGACGGAAATTTCCACTCGGGAAATGCGCCGTGTCCTGGCTTATGAGCCAACCGATTTGACCATCAGCGTGGAAGCCGGAATGCCCATCCTACAATTGGAACAACTGCTGGCCGATAAAGGCCAGATGCTTCCGCTGGACCCTCCTTTTTCGTCGGTCGGCACCGTGGCTGGAACGCTGGCGGCGAACTTGAGTGGTCCACGTCGCCGACTTTATGGCACCGCACGAGATCTGATCATCGGCATGAAATATGCCACGTTGCAAGGCAAAGTTGTGCAATCAGGGGGCATGGTGGTGAAGAACGTTGCCGGTTTGGATACGGCGAAGTTGATGGTGGGGAGTTGGGGCACGTTGGCGGCAATTGCAGTGGTCAATTTCAAGGTGCTACCTAAGCCTGCCTGTTCCCGAACTTTCCTGATGACGTTCGATTCCGCCAGCGCCTTACTCGCCAAACGGAATGCCATCTTGAACAGTGTTTTGCAGCCCTGTGCCGTTGATCTTTTGAATCCGGCTGCAGCATCGCGAGTGGGACAAAGTGGCTTCCTGCTTGCGGTTCAAGCTGCTGGTAGTGCACGTGTGATGGGTCGCTACAGCAACGAATTTGCTGGTGCAGATACTTTGGAAGATGCCGATGAAAATACCTTCTGGGAACACGTTCGTGAATTCGCTCCCAATTTTATGGCCGAAAATCCGCAGGGAGTAGTGATCAAAGCTCCCCGTACTTTAACAGCGGTGGCCGATTTATTGGCAGCAGAGGAACCCGTATTGGCTCGCGGTGGAAATGGAGTTTGCTACGTTTGTTTCAAGAACGGTAGTGCGGCAATTCCAACCGGCGGCGTGGTGGATTATAGCTCTGAAGAAAATCGTACCACACGAACGCTGTGGCCATCCCCCGGTTCCGATTTCAAAATTATGCAGCAATTGAAAAACTTGTTTGACCCGGATCTACTTCTGAATCAAGGACGACTCTATGGCCGTATCTGAAGCACCCAAACAAGCAGATTTAGACCGCTGCGTACACTGCGGCTTGTGTCTGAATTCCTGCCCTACCTATCGCGAATTGGGACTGGAGATGGATTCTCCGCGGGGCCGCATTTATCAGATGGTGCAGGTGTCCACGGGCAAAGCTGAGATTACCGAATCCTATCAGCATCACATTGATTTGTGTCTGGCTTGTCGCGCTTGTGAAACCGCCTGCCCTTCCGGTGTTCAGTACGGACGCCTGGTAGAAGCGGCCCGGGCCCACATTGAACAGAACATAGAACGGCCGTGGTATGAAAATATGCTGCGGCAATTCATTTTCGGACACTTGCTGCAGACTCCCTGGATGCTGAAACTTGCTGGTTACGGGCTCTACGGTTTCCAGGCTTCGGGATTGCAGAAGCTGGTTCGCAGTTCCGGAATTCTAGGTTATTTAGGAAAGCTTGGCGAAATGGAAGCTCTTTCACCAGGTGCCGAACCGCCCTATTTCTTCAATGAAATGGGCAAAGTATTTCCAGCCGAAGGGGAACGCAAGTATCGGGTGGCCTTCCTTGGTGGATGCATTGCCAATGTCAGTTTTGCCCGCCTCAATGAAGCCACCGTTCGAGTGCTCCAGAAGAATGGTTGCGAAGTGATCGTGCCAGCGGGCCAAGGTTGTTGCGGAGCGCTGCATGTCCATTCTGGATTGAAGGATATGGCTCGTGAACTGGCCCGCAAGAACATTGATGCGGTCCCCAGCGGCAGTTTCGATGCCATTATCACCAACGCCGCTGGCTGCGGCTCCACCCTCAAAGAATACGATGAACTCCTTGAACACGACGCAGCTTATTTCGATAAGGCGAAAGCGTTCATCGCCAAGATGAAGGACATTACTGAGTTCCTGGCTGGCTTGGAATTGAATCCCAATATGGGTGAGTTGAAAGCTACGGTCACCTATCAGGATTCCTGCCACTTGGCTCATGGCCAGAAAATCCGCACCGCTCCACGGAAGCTGATCAACGCCGTTCCTGGGCTGACGTTCAAGGAAATGCCGCTATCGGACTTGTGCTGCGGCAGTGCTGGTATCTATAACGTGATGCAGCCAGAAATGGCTGGCAAGCTTTTGGAAAACAAGATGGAGTACGTCAACGGGACCAATGCCGATTGGATTATTACGGCGAATCCGGGGTGCATGATCCAACTGCAAGCCGGGGCGGAAAAGTATGGGTCGCGCCAACCGGTTTATCACGTAGTGGAAGTTTTAGATCAGGCTTACCGACGCTTTGATTTGCCCAAGTAGCGGTTGTATTGCTGTTGCATTTCCTGATCTATGCGCAGCGCCAACCCTTCTTTATAAGTATCGTAGGGTTGATACAAATTGCTGTGGTCGCGATCCGGCACAATTTCACAAGCATCTTCCCTGCCCTTTGTCTTCAGGAAATCGCAGAACAATTTGGCCGCTTCTTCCAAGTGAAAAGTATCGGCTGATCCGACGACCAATCGAATTTTCCCGCGCAACTTCGGACCCAGCCGTTCCCAATTTTCTTCCACGACGCGGCGGATATCGTAGCGAATCCAATACTGCTGCACTTCAGGATTTTGCTCACCAGTGGCACGGTTGAACAACTTCAGCGGACGGCCATCGGGACCCTTGGGGCTAAACACCCAATCAAACGAAGCCATCTGACCGCCGACGGGCCCAGCCACTTCTTCCTGACGGACAAAATCGTTCATGCTGCCCACGTCCTTCCCTGCTTGACGAACCAACCAAACAGGCTTGCCATCCAGTTTCTGATACGCGAGTTGCGGGGAACTGGGGGTGGCGTCAATGCCGGTAAAGCTGTGGAAGTCCACCGGGTCAGGAGCGGTGGGCCAAGTGCCTCCAAAAAAGTCAGGATAGGCCACCTGCAACCATAACGTGGACCAACCACCGGAAGAATGTCCGGTCAGGAAACGTGCACCGGGGTTAGGAACCAGACGATATTTCTTTTCAAGAAATGGGATGAATTCCTGGGTGAGAGCGGCGCCCCAGGGACCGTTATTTACAGAATCGGCGAACACGTGGTGGCCAGTGGGGAAGCTGGCATTCAGAAACACGTGAACCATTTCAAGATATTTGCCTTCGTCGATTTGCTTGCGAATATTTTCGCCTTGCGTCCAGGCCGCGCGATGCGTGCCACCAAAGCCATGCACTCGATAACAGACCGGATAGCTGGTCTTCTTATGTTTGGCGTAGCTGGGCGGCAGCACAATGCCCGCTTGCATGACTATGGGACGACCCCAGAAAGCGGTAAGCATCGGGCTGGTGAATTCCACCAATTCCACTCCATCCACTTCCTTCGGCGCCGGACGCGGCGGAGTTACTTTCGATATCGACAAGGCTATGGGAACGGCAGTGGCCGGGTTCCAATCGGCGACAGCGATTACGGCGCTGTATAAATCGCCGACATCCTGACCACCACTGGCAAAGCTGTGATTGGGATCCAGCAGCGCCATAAATTCCCACTCGCCCGCAGGCGCTTCGGAAAATGGTTTGGGGTAGGATTGCAGGTCAGGATTGAATTCGATCACCTGCCCTGGAGCGATGTTCTCAAATTCCATAGCAGCAAACCAAGTGGCCCCGGGAGTGAAGCTGGTTGTGATGCGTTCACGATTCTTGATGCCTTTGGCCATTAAAACAAACAGGCGGCCAGAGCCACCTTTGGGAGCAATCGCAGGATCGAGTGTGATGTGAAAGAGAGGCTTGGCCTGGCACAAGGTTGCCAGCAACACTACGGCAGGCAGAAAATAACGCATGCCTCTATTTTCGACGAGCGCGAATAGTTTGGCTAGCAGAAACTACTTCAGCAGCAAATTTAGGATAGGATTTGGCGAACTCTTCCAACTCTTCGGCATCCGAAGCTTTGCCGATCAGCGCAATCGCCTGAATGACGTCTTTCACGGCATCCTCTTTGGGGAGAATCGCGGCAACCCGTTGGCCGGGCTTGAAGCTGCCTTCATCCGATTGATAATAGCGCAGCACCTTGCCATTGATGGGGCTGAGAATATTTTCACCGGTCAGGGTAGCAATGGTCTCTCCGATGCGAACAGATTTCCCCGGCACAATAATCGGTTGCAGATTTCCGGCACCGGTGGCAAAGATAGTTTGAGGGTAAAGGGATGCGATTAGAGCGCCACGACCAGTTGCATCATTGGCGTGGGCCAGTCGGATAGCAGCCATACGGCGAACCTCCACATCATCCTGTTCCAGCAGATTGCGAAGTTGTTCTACATTCAAGGAAGTAACGCTTGCTTCGCGAGCCTGTTGGGCTCGGCGAAAGTCAATTTCCTTGCGGACATCTCCACGCTTGAACCAGATCAAGGTGGAAAGTGCGGCAAGTAGAATAGCTACCAGAAACCACTTCATTCAATTATCAAGTCTCCAGAAATGATTAAGGGCGCCAAAGCAGATGCTCTGGCGCCCCATAAACGAAGGGAAAACAAAGACTCTATTCGATGTCTTTGCTTCTCTTTTTTCGATTGCGTTTCCGCGCTAGGGCTTCCTTAGTACGGCGCTTCTCGCCCGGCTTGAGGTAAAAGGAGTGACGCTTGATCTCCTTAATAATGTCCTCTTGCTGGACTTTCCGCTTGAAGCGGCGTAATGCGCTTTCCAGGGTCTCCCCGTCTTGCACGAGTACTTCAGCCAATCGAATTCACCTCTCAGTCGTGGTTAAATTGAAATGCCTTGCCCAGTGGGCAAGGCAGATCCACCAAACTTATAGGATAGCAGACACTTACGCCTAACGGGCGCTGCTGACCTTGGGGGTAGACAAATAGCCGATGATTACGTCTTTACTCACCTTGTTCACCACAATTTCGTAAGGCTGTTTGGCTTTGGAAGTGTAGAACTGCAGGGGCTCATTGATCGATTTATCTTTCTTTTCCGTCATCAAATCGTCGGCCAGCACTTCAACGGTAAACTTATTCTTCTTGATGTCGGTCTTTTTGAGCAGCATGGAGATGTCGCCGACACGCTGCGGATCTTTGGTCTTCCCCAGCTTGAATTCGGTGATATTCCGTTCGCCCAAAGCCCGCAGGGCGGAAATTTCACCAGAGTTGGTGGCAATTTTCATACCCGCACCATCCAGATCTCCACGCACGGTTTTCAACGAGACAATGGTTTTATCCAGTTCGGTCTTGTTGTTGGCCACATCGGTCCTGACTGTGCCAACTTCGGTCTTCACTGCGCCCACTTCAGTGGATACTGCGCCAATAGCCGTTTTTGCTTCATTGGCCGCTTCGCCGATTTTGGTGGTAAGAGCGGCTTCGGCCTTTTTCTGTTCCGCTTCCAGCTTATGGGCTAGGGTTTCGGCGTACTTTTCAGCGTCGACCTTGGCCTGGCCAGAGGACATTTGCGCTGATCGTCGAGCAGTCTCTAATTGATCCTGCAACTGAATCAGTTGCTTCTTGCTGGTAGCAACTGAAATAGAAGATGTCTGCCTGACTGTGGAAATTTCCTCAGTGAACGCTTCTTTGGTCTTGGCAATATCATCTTTGGTCTTGTCCAGTTGAAGGAACAGGTAAACGTTCGATGCTATAAGGGCAAGTACTGCGCCAAACAGGACTGGAATCTTGGCCCCTCCCGAAGGTGGTTGAGGGGATACGGGAACAGGATTTTCACTCATTGACGATCTTCCTTTTCGCAAGTGGTTGGCTGGAAAGCCATTACAGACTCCCTACAGTGTAACATTCACCTCTTTATATGCGGCGAAGGCCCAATAGGTTTCACAACAATCACCAGAGTACTAGAGTTGATCAATTTTCAACTTAAGGCCAGATCCTTAGCATGGCGCGCTATTGAGAACAAAAACTACCGCCGATAGACAAACGTATGCCCGTCTTGCGTGCATTGGGCCGAATATTGTTGGTGGTTGTTGCCGGTGGATTCCTGGCCCAGGCTCTTATTGTGTTTGCCCCTGGTTACAGTGCCGATGAACGGGAACTGGACCCCGGATTATCCGCAGAAACCCGCCAGACAATGTTGCAGGAAAAGGCTAAGGATCGCCAACTGTTGGGAAACTATGGAAGGTTTCTATCCGGATTAGCGCGCGGGGAACTGGGGACATCCCGTTCGTTGGGGCGTCCGGTGAAAGAACTTTTGGAAGATCGCCTGCCAGTTACGCTGCTTGCCATTGCAAAATCAGTGACCTTGGGTTGGTGTTTAGGATTCACGCTGGCGGTGATCTGCTTCGCATATCCTGGATCGCCGATTGAAACTTTAGGGTTGGTATCTACGAATTTGTTGCTCTGTCTTCCTGCGGCGTTAATGGCCCTACTGCTATTGATATGGGGGGACGCCAGAGGCAGTGCCGGTGTCTGGGTGGTGGCTTTGGCCTTGACCCCCAGGATTTTCAGATATAGCTACAACCTGCTGCGCCAATCCCACGAATCGCCACACGTGCTTCTGGCGATGGCCAAAGGTTTGGGGCCGATCCGAATTTTGTTTCACCATGTTATTCCTCCCATTGCTGGCCAACTGATCGCCCTGGTGGGTCTATCGGTCAGCTTAGGCTTAAGCGCCGCCATCCCCGCAGAGGTGGTTTTAGACATTCCAGGTATAGGTCAATTAGCTTGGCAAGCTGCCTTAAGCAGGGACTTGCCCTTGCTGGTGAACCTTACCTTTGTGGTGGCTCTGATTGGGACTACGGCCAATGCTCTTTCGGACTATTTGCTTGCAGAAACGGTGGCAGGACAATGAAACTGCGCCGAATCATTGCGTTCATACTCATCGGATTAGCAGTGGTTTTGCTGGCTGCCCGCTGGGTGGCACCGCACGGGTATGAACAGCAATTTCGCGATTTTATTGCGGCAAGTCCGACCAAAGACTTCCCGTTGGGCACAGACGCACTGGGTCGGGATCGGTTGGCCAGACTCCTGTATGGAAGTAGACTTTCCCTCTTGCTAGCTCCAGCGGCGGCCGCCGTATCTGTTTTTCTGGCAGCCCTAATCGGCGGCTTGGCAGCATTTGCAGGCAAGCGGTGGGAGCGGGCAATTCTACTGGCAACGGATCTCACCCTGTCCCTGCCTTGGCTCTTTTTGATTCTCACCATCCGCGGTGCCATGCCACTGGATGTGCAGCCAGAGATTTCCGTGTTGATTACATTTCTGGTGCTGGGATTGCTGGGCTGGGCTGGGCCAGCGCGCGTGGTCCGGGCTGGTGTAAAACAAATCAATGCGTCCGATTTTGTCTTCCAGGCAAACGCCATGGGGACTCCGCCAAGACGCATATTTTTTCACTATATCCTTCCCAATGTCCGTCCCTTGCTTTTTGCGCAATTCTGGATTTCTTTACCTGTTTTCATCCTCAGCGAGGCAAACCTGGGGGCCATGGGATTAAGCGTCTCTGAGCCGATGCCCAGTTGGGGAAACCTATTGCGGGAGTTAGAATCACAAACCAGCGCCTTGGAACACCCTTTGCAGAATTGGTGGTTACTAGCACCCATCGTGTTGCTGGTAGGAGTCGTAAGTTTATTACAAGTTTGGCAGCAACGACCGAAAGGATCTTTATGAGCTTTATTCTGATTCCATTTCTACTCGCCGCCGCTGCTACTCCGGCGGAATTAAGCGCGTCGAAGATTCTAACTGGCGGTGAACTCCGTTTCGTCCTGCCTTCTGAGCCCAAAACACTGCATCCATTGCAGGTGTCTGACGAATCGGGGGAACTGGTTCGATACCTGACGTCGGGGTCACTGGTGCGGCTGAATCGGGTAACACAGAAGATTGAACCAGAACTGGCCGAATCGTGGAAGCTGGGGGATAACGGGGCGCAAATCACCTTCCACTTGCGCAAGGGAGTGAAATACTCGGATGGATCTCCCTTCGATTCCGCCGATGTAGTTTTCACAGTTCAGAAGCTACTGGACAAAACCATGATTTCTTCCACAGCGGAATCTTTCCGACCTGAAACAGGCACGGTGGAAGTGAAAGCGCTGGGAGCAACTTCGGTTGTGGTCAAATTCCCGAGCCATGTTGCGGGAGTGGAACGGCTGTTTTCAGGCCTTTCCATACTTTCTTCCCGCTCTTCAAAAAAAGAAGCAGTGGGCTTGGGTCCGTTTGTGATTGCCGAATCAAAAGCGGGATCGTTCCTGCGCATGACCAGGAATCCCAACTATTGGAAGAAGGATAGTAACGGGCGACAACTTCCTTACCTGGATGGAATCCGTGTGGAGTTCCAACGAAATCGCGATATTGAACTGTTGCGATTTCAAAAGGGCGAGTTGGATTTGGTTAGCAATCTGGAACCGGAAGCCTTTGAAAAGATAAAGGCCAATCCAGCGGTGACCAGTCTGGATTTGGGAACTTCGTTGGATACCACACAGCTTTGGTTCAATCAGGTCCCCACGGCACCCATTGGAGCGTACAAAAAGGAATGGTTCGGATCGCAAGCATTTCGCCTGGCAATTTCAGAATCCATCAATCGAAAGGATATGGCCAGGGTTGTTTATCACGGCTTTGGAGTTCCCGCAGCCGGGTCAATCTCACCGAGCAATATTTTCTGGTACGCAAACGAGTTGAAGGCTCAGGAGTTTCAGCCAAAAGCAGCATTGGCTCGCCTGCAAAAAGAGGGCTTTCGCTTGGATGGGGAGCAGTTGAAGGACAAAGGCGGCAACCCTGTGGAATTCACCATTGTCACCAATACCGGCAACAAAGTAAGAGAGCGGCTGGCGGCCATGATTCAGGCGGATTTGCGGCAGATTGGCATCAAAGTGACGGTAGCGGCGCTGGACTTCCCTTCCCTGATTGAAAGGATCATGCGGACATTTAACTATGAAGCTTGTTTGTTAGGTGTGGTGAATACAGACCTGGATCCTTCATCCCAAATGAACTTTTGGCTTAGTTCCGGTTCCAGCCACGCTTGGAATCCCAATCAAAAAACACCAGTCACAAACTGGGAAGCAGATATTGATAAATGGATGCGGCTACAGTCTAAGGAAATTGATCCGAAGAAGCGCAAGTTAGCTTTTGACAAGGTTCAGGTGATTGCAGCGCTGCAATCGCCGATTATCTATCTGATCAATAAACGCACTTTGGGAGCAGCATCTCCTCGTGTAAAAAATCTGAAACCAGCCATTCTTCCTCCACATATGGTGTGGAACATTGAAGAAATCTATTTTGCCGAAGGGGCTGGGAAAGTCGCCAAATAGGGCAAGTCTATGGGATTGACTCCACTACTTTCGTTGTATCTGACGGCGGAATACCCTGGCAAGGGGACCGTCCTCAATGGGGTGAGTCTGGACGTTCAAGCGGGCGAAATTCTGGGACTGGTGGGGCAAAGCGGGTCGGGAAAAAGCACTCTGGCGCTGTCCATTCTACGGCTGCTGCATTTCAAGGGAGGCAGTGATTCGGGCAGTATTCTGTTTCGCGAAACAGACTTGATGAAAGCCAGCGAAAAAGAGATGCGGAAACTGCGCGGTAAGGACATCAGTTTGGTGATGCAAAGCCCGCTGGCATCCCTCAACCCGTCCATGACCGTAGGAAATCAGTTACGGGAAGCATGGCGAGCTCATTCTAATTTAGATGGCACGCAGGTGATTATGGAAACGCTACGTCAAGTCAGTCTGTCAGTAGACGTTGCCTTTCTCAACCGCTATCCAAGACAGCTCAGCGTGGGGCTGGCCCAACGAGTCCTAATCGCGATGGCCGTGCTGCATAAACCGGCACTGTTGCTGGCCGATGAACCCACCAGCGCTCTTGATGCGCTTACCCAGGCTGAAATATTGGAGCTGTTTGCCCGGTTGAATCGCGAAAATACTACGGCCATGCTCTATGTGTCGCACGATTTGCTTTCGGTGGCATCGCTGTGCCATCGCATCGCAATTTTGCATGAGGGCAGAATTGTGGAACAAGGGGAACCGAAGGATATCTTTGAAAATCCGCAGCATGAGTACACCCGCAAGCTGGTGAACGCCGTACCCACATTACGATTCAAATCACGGGAGTTGATTCCGGCTTAATGGATCCTCGCAAGTCCCAATCCGCCAACTTTTTCGCCGCCGCAATCATTGTGATAGGCGCGCTGACGATTGGTTTGGGATTGAGCCAATGGAGATCGGCAGACGTGGCCCGGCTGGTAACGTATGTTTTGATCACCGTGGTTGCAGCCAGGATGAGAATCCAACTGCCTTCCATTCAAGGGACGCTGTCGGTGTCGTTTCTGTTCGCATTCGTGGGCGTGCTGGAACTGAGTTTGGCTGAATCTATTTTGTTGGGAATCGTTTCCGTCTTGTCGCAAAGTGTGTTTCCCAAGAAGTCGAAAAACTATCAGATCGCCTTTTCGGTGTCCAACAACTGCTTCGCTATCGCCATTGTATATGCACTTTATGCTGTCTTGGGATCCCGTTTTTCAACTCTCGGCATGCCCTTGATTTTGACTGGGTTGACATTGTCATTCTTCCTGCTCAACACCGTCCCAATCGCCATCGCCATTGGGTTGACGGAAGGGAGAAACATCGTAGCGATCTGGAAAAAGAACTATTTATGGTCCTTCCCACTCTATCTGGTAGGTGCCTGTCTGGCAGGACTCATGCATTTTGCATCCCTGGAGTTGGGCTGGCAGGTATCCCTGCTACTGCTGCCCTTGGTGTACTTGATTTATAGCTCATACAGCAGCTACACGGGCAGGCTGCAGGATGGCAAAGCGCATGCTGAAGAAATGGCGTCGCTGCATCTTCGGACCATCGAAGCACTGGCCTTGGCTATTGAGGCAAAAGACGATTCCACTCATGCTCATTTGCAGCGCATTCAAATTTACGTGGTGGAGCTGGCCAAGCAGTTGGGTCTGGCCCCAAAAGAGATAGAGGCGCTTAGGGCCGCGGCAATTCTTCATGACATCGGCAAGTTGGCTGTGCCGGAACATATCAGTTCCAAGGCGGGTCGGCTCACTCCGGAAGAATTTGAAAAGATGAAAATCCATCCCATTGTGGGGGCAGAAATTCTTGAGCGAGTTCAATTCCCCTACCCTGTGGCACCCATTGTGTTGGCCCATCATGAAAAATGGGATGGATCAGGATACCCGTACGGGTTGAAAGGGGAACAGATTCCCATTGGTGCCAGAATCCTTTCTGTAGTGGACAGCCTGGATGTTTTGTCCTCAGACAAACAGTATCGTCCGGCACTGCCTTTAGAAGACGCCGTGGCATATATTTCGCGGGAATCCGGGAAGAGCTTCGATCCGAAAATTGTGGACCTACTTAAACTCCGCTACCTGGAGCTGGAAGAACTTTCGAAACAGAATATCCCGAAACAGAATGATATCCAGCGCGTTGCACGGGAACAACCAGTGAATCGCCGGGTCAACTTCGAAGAAGAGCCGCCAAACTTGCTGCTGAGGGCTCAAGAAGCGCCACGGATCGACTTTCTCACTTCCATTGCAGCCGCCAGACAAGAGGCCCAAAACCTTTACGAGTTATCGCAGGAACTAGGTACATCCTTGAGCCTTAGTGAGACTCTTTCGCTGGTCGCGTCGCGGCTGAAACCAATGGTTCCGTTTCATGCGCTAGCCTTGTTCACTCTGCAAAACGAAATTCTCACCCCGGAGTATGTGGAAGGTGCCGATAGCATGTTGCTTCAGGGCTTAAATATTCCCAGCGGTGCGGGGATTTCCGGATGGGTTGCAGCCAATTCAAAACCTGTGATTAATGGTAATCCGGTGATGGAACCGGGTCTACTGAGTGCGGCGAATTTATCGACGGTCCTGCGGGGTGCCTTGGCCGTTCCTTTGGTGGGAGTGAATGGGACCATTGGCGTGATCACGCTGTATCGAACCGAAGCCGATTCTTTTAGTCGCGATCACCTTCGTATTCTTCAGGCAGTTGCCGGGAAACTGGCCTTTACTGTAGAAAATGCCCGAAAATACGAACAGGCAGAAACGTCTGCTTCCGTTGACTATCTTACGGGTTTGCCAAACGCCAGAGCCATTTTCCAGCGAGTGGATGCCGAACTTGCTCGCAGCAGTCGCACTGGCGAGCCCTTGGCGGTTATGGTTTGCGACCTGGACGGGTTCAAGAAAATCAACGATATGTTTGGGCACCTGACGGGGAATAAAATCTTACGAGCATTTGCCGCCAGCCTTCGCGAACTGTTCCGGCAGTATGATTTAGTGGGCAGATTGGGTGGTGATGAATTTGTTGTGGCCTTGCCCGGCATGAATTTGGACGATGCCCAACAACGCGTTCACCAGATTGACGAAATGGTGAAGCAGGTTGGAATGCAAATTACAGGTACAGAGCATTTGGCCATCAGCATTGGCATTGCAATTTTTCCGCAAGACGGTGAGACCGTGGAGGCGCTGCTTTCGGAAGCAGACCGCAGAATGTATCAGGTAAAGCGATTGAATCAGGCCAGCCGAATTCCCATCGTCATCAAAGCCTAAAGCCTACATCAGGCTGGCCAAGCTCTTCCACTTGCGCTGCTGCGATTCGGCCACACCTGCATAAACTACTTCGCCCTTATACGTATTGACACCTTCCGCAATGGCTGGATTACTGAGGCAAGCCTCCACCAATCCTTTATTGGCCAGTTGCAGAAGATAAGGCAGCGTGGCATTGTTCAAAGCGAAAGTGGATGTATGGGGAACGGCTGCGGCCATGTTCGTCACGCAATAATGCAGGACGCTGTCCACGTAGTAAACCGGATCGGTGTGAGTGGTGGGTTTCGATGTTTCCAGGCAACCACCTTGATCAATGGCAACGTCCACCACCACTGAACCCGGTTTCATCAACGAAATCATGTCTCGTCGAACCAGCTTAGGGGCGGATGCACCAGGAATCAGCACTGCGCCAATCACCAGATCAGCATGCTTCAAAGCGCCACGAATCGTATAGACGTCTGAGGCGAGCGTCACTACATGGCCATTATAAATATCGTCCAGTTCCCGCAAGCGATTCAAATTCTTGTCGATGATGGTGACGTGCGCTCCCAGCCCACAAGCGATTTTCGCCGCATTGTGACCCACAATTCCGCCGCCTAAAATCACCACATTCGCCGGTGCTACACCAGGAACGCCTCCCAGCAAAATCCCTCGACCACCGTTGGCCTTTTCCAGATATTGCGCACCCACTTGGACAGACATTCGACCAGCCACTTCGCTCATCGGAGTGAGTACCGGCAGCGACCCATCTTTTTCGCGAATGGTTTCATAGGCCACCGCAGAAACTTTTGATTCCAGTAGTTTCGCTGTCAATTCCGGCAGCGGTGCCAGGTGTAAAAATGTTGCGAGAATCAAACCAGGACGGAAGTGAACATATTCTGCAGGAAGCGGTTCCTTCACCTTCACAACCATATCTGACCGGTCCCAAACTTCACCAGAGGTAGCCACAATATCGGCACCGGCTTCCACATAGTCCTGGTCCGGTAAGCTGCTTCCTTTCCCTGCGCCAGATTGCACCAACACTCTATGGCCAGCTTCCACCAGCGCCGTCACACTGGCGGGCACCAGTCCCACGCGTGTTTCGTGATCTTTGATTTCTTTTAGAACGCCGATAATCATGTTATGGCTGCACCGTTGGAACGGGTGAAAGTACAGGCGATGCTGGAGCCGTATTCGTAGCCGTTAAGCGCTTGGGACCCAGGCCCAATTGGATTAAAGACATGGAATTCAGTTGGCCGCTGGCTGGTAAATGCTTTTCCGTTTGAAAACGACGCATTGCATCGGTTGTTTGCGCATCCCATGATCCAGATGGCGTACCTTGCATGTAGCCCTTGTCGATCAGTGCCTGCTGAATTTCCTGATATCGATCTGGAGTTGGCGAGCCCTGCCCACGGTAGATGGGTGCCGCCACAACTCGCTTGCCCGTTTTTGCATAGCTGCGGGAAGCTACCCGCTTCTTACCCGCTGCCACAACCACGGGGCGGGCAGCAGTCTTTTTAGCAGTGCCTTTCACCACAGCCGCAGATTTTGTAGGGGCTTTGGTGACAGCACCCTTCTTCACAGGCACAGCCGCTTTCTTGGTGGTCGCTGCACCCCAAACATAGGGCAAAGCCAAACCCATTAAAAATGAGGCTAAAACAACAATTCTCGTTGGACGAACCATACTCATATTCTATCAACTACCCAGGATGGTGGCGGTGAATAAGCGTTTGCGAAACGCCGCCGCTTGCTCAAACGAAATCTGAAGGGCAGCAGGATCTGTCTTCAATTGAGTCCGAAATTGGGTTAGGACAGCAATGTAAGATTCCAATGCAGCATCAATTTCCGATGCATTGGAATCCAGAATGTCGTTCCACACCTCAAAGGACGAAAGTGCCAATCGGCTCATATCCTGAAAGCCCGGGCCAGCAGTTTTCTGACTATTTGCATCGGGCAAATTGCGGTCCACGGAAATTGCCAGTGCAGTGGAAATCAGTTGCGGCAAGTGCGAAGTGAAGGCAACAGCATGATCGTGCTGTTGCGGCGTAAGCACTAATGGGTTGGCGCCAGCTTTGGAAATCCATTGCAGTAATTCAATCACCGCAGGCCATTGCATTTGTTCTGAAGCTGTAGGAGTCAGCACATAAGTGCGGCCTTGAAACAGATTGGCATCGGCTGAACTCACGCCCCGCGATTCCTTTCCCGCCATTGGATGTCCACCAAGAAATATCCCCGAGGGTAAGTACTTGGCGGCCGCTGCTACAATTTCCTGCTTGGTGCTGCCCGCGTCAGTAACCAACAATCTGGCACCAGGCTTTACGATCTTACCGAGACGTTCAATATCAGTAATGATGTTGTAAATCGGCGATGCCATGTAAAGGAAGTCTGCTTCATTGATTGCTTGCTCAAAAGTCGCACCACGGTCAATCGCACCTCGTTCCAGAGCAGTGGCAATGGTTCGCTCTGAACTCACTCCCAGGATTTCGCCCGTAAATCCGGCCTTTTTTAGAGCCAGGGCGAACGATCCACCAATCAGTCCGACGCCAACAATTGCTACCGTGCGCATATCACTTGGCCGGTTGAATGAAGCGGTCCACTGCTACGGCAATGGCGCGGATCTGGTCCATCATGGTGGCGTATTGTTCGGGCT
>JAYWBH010000187.1:0-6815 GCA_043781815.1 Bryobacterales bacterium
GATCCCCTATCAGTTGTTCGCCATCATGCTCTACAACGACAAGCGCAAAACCTTGCGAATTAAGCACGCCATAGGCCACCGCGAAGAAATTTGTAAGCACCTGAATGTAGCCCTGGGTGAAGGCATCACCGGCTTGGCCGCCTTGGAACGACAAGCGATTCTGGTTCCCGATGTAACCAAGCATCCTGACTATTTGAATGCACTGGATGCCGTGCAATCGGAATTAGCGGTGCCCATGGTGGCTCGCGGGAAATTGGTCGGCGTGATTGATATTCAATCCACCAAAATCGGCACTTTCACTGAATACGATCGGGCCATTCTGAAGCTCATTGCTGCGCGCGTTGCCTCAGCCATAGACAACGCCCGACTCTACCGCAGAGTGGATCAGCAAAACCGTACCTTCAAAACATTGCACCGTGTATCGCAAGAATTTTCTTCTCTTCTGGATGTTGATGCGCTGCTTGGTAAGCTGGCCGAAATCATGCGAACGCTGATTTCCTACGATTCGTTTTCCTTGTTCCTGGTAGACGAAGAACAAAAAGTTCTGCGACGGAAATTCACCGTTCGCTACGATCAGCGCATGGAGTTGGACAATATTCCATTAGGTAAAGGACTCACCGGAACCGCCGCCCTAACCCGTGAAACAGTGCGCGTAGATGACACTTTAGCTGACCCCCGTTATATTGCATCGCACCCCGGTATCCGCAGTGAAGTGGCCTTGCCTTTGATCCTCAAGAACCGCGTCATTGGTGTCTTAGATCTTGAAAGTGAAAAGTTTGGACACTATACCGATGAGCACGTTCGCATTTTACAAACGCTTGCCCCGCAAATAGCGGCATCGGTTGAAAATGCCCGCCTGTATGAAGAAGTAGCCATCCGCGAACAGAAAATGGAAAAGGATTTGCAGGCCGGTCGTAAGCTGCAATCCGTCCTGCTGCCCAGTGAAGCGCCTGAAGTTAAGGGTTTGGAAATCGGCATCGGACTGCGACCGGCACGCCAAATCTCCGGCGATCTCTTCGATTTTTTCGAGCATGGTGAGGATAACGTAGTCATCGCATTTGGTGATTCCAGCGGTAAAGGTGCAGCCGCAGCTTTATATGGCGCACTGGTCAGCGGCTTGTTACGTTCCCTTGCTCCACGTCGTCGCAGGCCTGCCGAACTTCTCAAAGCTCTGAATGAAACGTTGCTGGAACGCAAGGTTGAAGCGCAGTATGTCACCCTGCTGGTGATCCGTTGGGAAGCCAATACGCGCATGCTGACCATGGCCAATGCCGGTGCGGCCACCCCATTGATTATTCGCAAAGGGAAAATTTTGAAACCAAGGGCGGAAGGTGTACCCATTGGCCTTTTAGACACCCGCGATTACGACGAAGTTCAAATCCAAATGATTCCTGGCGATGTGATGGTGCTCTACTCCGACGGTGTTTCCGATGGCACCAATGTGGATGGTGACGAATTTGGTGTGGATCGCATCAGCAGTGTGATGAAACGCAGTTCTGCAAGCACCCCCAAACAAATTGTTGACGCCATTTTCCTGGACCTCGATTCTTTCACCGAAGGCACCGAACAGTTCGATGACCAGACCTTGCTAGTGCTGAAAGTTACCTGATGATTGCACCCTATTTTTATCGAGACAACGAACTATCCGTTGAAGAAGTGACTCTGGCCGATATCGCCGAAAAGGAAGGCACGCCTTGCTATGTATATTCCAGCGCCGCCATTCTTTCGCAGTACCGCGCCTATGACCAGGCCTTCGGAACCGCTCCGCATCAAGTGTGCTTTGCCGTAAAAGCCAACTCCAATTTATCTATCCTGCGCATGCTGGCCGAAGCTGGAGCGGGGTTCGATATTGTTTCCGGCGGAGAATTATTCCGCGTGCTTCGTGCAGGCGGTGACCCTGCAAAAGTAGTTTTCTCCGGTGTTGGAAAAAGTCGTGAAGAAGTGGAATACGCCATTACCAATGGCATCCACAGCTTCAACTGCGAATCAGAAGCAGAGCTGGCACTGATTAATTCCATTGCGTCGCGTCATAGCGTATTCGCCAGTGTCGCACTGCGCGTGAATCCCAACGTTGACGCAAAGACCCACCCATATATTTCCACCGGTCTGCACCATCATAAATTCGGCATCAACATCGATGTGGTGAAAGAAGTGTACGACCGCGCCGCTGCCCTACAGCATCTGCGGTTGACCGGCGTAAGCTGCCATATCGGATCGCAATTGCTCGACACCAACCCATTATTCGAAGCTCTCGATGGCGTGCTGATGCTGGTGGAAAAGCTGCGCGACGCAGGGCATCCCATCACCGAACTGGATATGGGCGGTGGTTTGGGAGTGGCTTATACAGACCAGCAAACCACCCCGTCGGCGCAGTCTTACATCCAATTAATTTGCGAAAGAACGGCTAATCTCGGTTTGAAACTTATGGTGGAACCGGGTCGCAGCATTGCCGCTGCTGCCGGTGTATTAGTGTCGCGAGTAATGTATCGCAAGACAACTGCCAACAAAGAGTTCGTCATTGTAGACGCAGCGATGAATGATTTAATTCGACCGTCCCTCTATCAGGCGCATCATGAAATCGTACCGCTGCGCGAGCGGTCGCTAGGGTCCATCACTGCCGATGTTGTGGGTCCGGTTTGCGAATCAGGCGACTATTTTGCACGGGACCGGCAGATGGCCAATGTCTTCCCTGGCGATTACGTGGCATTGATGACCGCTGGGGCCTACGGATTCGTTCAGGCATCGAATTACAACAGCAGACCCAGAGCTTGTGAAGTGCTAGTAGAAGGGAATCAATGGCGAGTGATCCGCCAACGGGAGACGTTGGAAGATCTGGTTCGGGGCGAATAGCCTTGCCTTGTGGGTGTAGGCGCGTTACCCTGGGATTCGGAGCCAATCTCCTAAAACATGTCCTGGTGGAAACGGAAAGATCCCTCTTTGTCGGCGCCGACTGCCGACGATAAAGAAAAAACAGTCAAAACAGAAGGCCTGTGGCTGAAGTGTGATTCCTGCTCGGAAATTATCTGGAAGAAAGATCTGGATAAGAGCCTGAATACTTGCGTCAAGTGTGGCTTCCATTTCAGAATCGACGCTCCCGAACGGCTGGATTTGATCTTCGATGATGCAAAATGGGATGAGCACGATAAGTCGCTCACCTCTACCGATCCATTGCACTTCACAGATTCTAAGCCCTACAAGGAACGCCTGGCCGGCATGCGCAAGTTAACGTCGCGCAATGACGCTTTAATCGCCGCCTCTGGCCTTATCCATGGACGAAAGACTCAGGTATGCGCCATGGACCTGCGCTTCGTTGGCGGCAGTATGGGTTCCGTTGTTGGTGAAAAAATCACCCGTGCTATTGAGCGCTGCTTGGTGGATCGTTCACCGCTGGTAGTGATTTCCGCATCGGGTGGGGCGCGCATGCAGGAAGGTGCCATCAGCCTCATGCAGATGGCGAAAATTTCATCGGCACTGATGAAGTTGGATGAAGCGGCCATCCCTTACATCAGCGTGCTAACCGACCCAACCACCGGCGGAGTCACCGCCAGTTTCGCCATGTTAGGCGATTTGAACATTGCTGAACCAGGAGCATTGATCGGCTTTGCCGGACCTCGCGTGATTGAACAAACCATTCGCCAGAAACTACCGCCCGGCTTCCAACGGAGTGAATTTTTATTGGCACATGGATTTCTGGACGCGGTGGTGAAGCGGCAAGACATGAAGGACTACTTTTCCAAATCGTTCGATTTCTTCCTTGGACCAGTTCAGTGAAAAGCATGTGGGGCTTGTTGGAGCGAAACGTATCAGGCCTTCGAAAGACCGCTCCCTCGCGGTCACGGCTCTGTAGGATCAGTATGTTACCGAGCCGTGACCGCAAGGGAGCGGTTTTTTGCCCACAGGTTATCTCAACAAAGGTTGGGAGATTCTACAGTTCAGTGAAAGGCATCTGGCACCAGGACATCAACATGTGGGGCAGGCACTTTTGCCTGCAAGCGAAGTCTTCATTCCGATTTACGAAAAATCTAAACCTGCTGGCCCTGTTCTTTGTCCTCGCCACACTAGCATTCCCTGCTGACTACGATCTGATCCTGCGCAACGCCCGCGTTGTCGATGGCACCGGTAATCCCTGGTTTCGTGCCGACGTCGCTGTAAAAGCTGGAAAGATTGCCGCCATTGGAAATCTGAAAACAGCAACTGCAGTTCGTACGATTGATGCCCACGAAAAAATCCTGGCCCCAGGCTTCATTGACGTTCACACGCACATTGAAGGTGCCGTGGAAAAAGTTCCCCGTGCCGATAACTACCTTACCGATGGCGTGACCACTGTCGTCACCGGCAACTGCGGCGGGTCCAACGTCAAGGTCGGCGAATGGCTCAAGAAAATTCAGACCATCGGCCTGGGTATCAATGTTGCCACTTTAATTGGGCACAACTCCGTTCGTGCTGAAGTAATGGGTAGTGAAAATCGGTTGTCCACTGCCGACGAAATCCTGAAAATGCAAGCGTTGGTAGCCCGTGCCATGGAAGAAGGTGCCGTTGGATTTTCCACCGGACTCATCTATATTCCTGGCACGTATTCCAACACTGCCGAAGTTGTCGCTCTAGCCCAAGCGGCTTCAAAATATGGTGGCGTATACGCCAGTCACATGCGCGATGAAGGCGAAAAGATTGAAGATGCCATTAACGAAGCTGTACTAGTCGGCAAACAGAGCGGACTGCGCGTGGAGCTGTCGCACTTTAAAATCGACAACCGAAATCTGTGGGGTGCCAGTACCAAGTCGCTTGCTTTGGTCGAAAAATATCGTCGTGAAGGTGTGGACGTAGTTATTGATCAATATCCTTACGATCATTCCAGCACCAACCTGGGCATCACACTTCCCAGTTGGGCGTTAGCAGGTGGCACCAAAAGTTTGAAAGAACGCTTAGATGCTCCGGAAAGCAAAGCGAAAATTGTCGGCGAAATGAAAGTCCATTTGAAGAACAAAGGCTTTGACGATTTCACCTACGCCACTGTCGCCAATTTTAGTGGCGATCATGCTTGGGATGGCAAGAACATTGTGGAGATCACCAAGCTTCGTGGCGCCGAACTGACCGTCGATAATCAGGTTGAAACCATCCTCGAAATTATGCGTCGTGGTGGAGCTCAAATGGTTTACCACTCCATGGGCGATGAAGATGTGGATCGTATTATGAAGTATCCGTTCACAGCGGTTGCCAGTGACGGCGGCGTTCGTGAATTTGGCGTCGGGGTGCCGCATCCACGGTCTTATGGCACCAATGCCCGCGTGCTTGCCGAATACGTCCGACAACGAAATATTCTGACTTTAGAAGACGCCGTACGCCGCATGACTTCCCTGCCCGCGCGCACCTTTGGATTCAAGGATCGCGGTATGATTCGCGAAGGAATGGCTGCAGATCTGCTGCTGTTCGATCCAGTAAAAGTTCAGGATAAAGCAACTTATCCCGATCCCCATCACTTTAGCGAAGGGTTCGATTACGTATTGGTCAATGGAAAATTAATGATTGATGATGGAAAGCTGACGAATGCGAAAGCGGGACTCGCACTGAAACGATGATTCAACTGAGCAACGCAGGCAAACGTTTCGGACACAAACTCCTTTACGAAAATTTGAACTGGCTGATTACTCCCAATGAGCGGAGCGGTTTGGTTGGTGGCAACGGTACTGGGAAATCGACTCTGTTAAAAGTGATTGGCGGAATGGATACCCTAGACATGGGTGACCTGACGCAGACCAAGGGCGTCACCACGGGCTATCTTCCACAAGATGGTCTTTCGCTTTCCGGTCGTACTGTTTTCACTGAAGTGATGAGCGTGTTCGATAGGCTGCGGGCGCTGGAAGTTGAAATGGAAGCGCTAACCCACAGCATGCCTGAATTGGATCCGTCCACACCGGAATATGCCGCAGTGGCAGACCGCTTCCATCGCATTGAAAGCGAGTTCACCGCACACGATGGCTACGCCTTGGAATCGCAGGCAGGCACGGTGTTGACCGGCCTTGGATTCAAGAAAGAAGATTGGACGCGACGCACCGAAGAATTTTCCGGTGGCTGGCAAATGCGAATTTCACTGGCTAAGTTGCTATTGGAAAAACCCAACATGCTGCTTCTCGACGAACCCACCAATCACCTGGATCTGGAAGCGCGCAACTGGCTGGAAGATTATCTAAAAAACTACCCTTATGCATTCGTTCTTATCTCGCACGATCGGTATTTTCTGGACGTGACCGTAAACAAGATTGTAGAAATATGGAACAAGGGAGTGCATTTCTATAGCGGCAATTACGAAAAGTTTTTGTCCGAAAAAGAGATGCGCAAAACCACGCTGGAAGCTGCCTACAAGAATCAGAAAGAAAAGATTGAGCAGTTGGAAGCTTTCATTAATCGCTTTCGTGCACAAGCCACCAAAGCCAAGCAGGTGCAGAGTAGGATCAAGGAACTGGAAAAAATTGAGCGAATTGAAATCCCACCCGATGAGAAAACAATTCACTTTACCTTTCCTCAGCCTAAGCCCAGTGGCAAGGTAGTTGCGGAGTTCAAAAACGTCGGGAAATCCTACGGCGATAAGTTCGTTTTCGGCAAGGCCAGCTTTGTCATTGAACGTGGAGAAAGGATTGCGCTAGTGGGCCCGAACGGGGCCGGTAAATCTACCATGATCAAGTTGCTGGCCGGTCTGGAACCGTTGACCACAGGCGATTACACGCTGGGCCACAACGTGGGCGTGGATTATTTCGCTCAGGATCAGTACAAGGAATTGAATGGCGATGCGAAGATGCTGGACGACCTTCGCTCCATCG
>JAYWBH010000188.1:0-6811 GCA_043781815.1 Bryobacterales bacterium
ACTCCGCCGATAAATCGCTCTTTGTAAAATTTGAACCATAAACAAATCCCAGTCAGCCCAAGGGCAATCAGCGTAAGCGATGTGAATAACAAGGCGGAGGACCAAAGGTTGAGCAGCGCATAATCGTGCCGCAGTCCATTTATATGATGCAGCCGGTTGAGCATGCCCACCAAGCCGACTCTACTCGTTTTCACTTGCGTTTGACCGGACTGAAGATCGTAGGCAATTTCATAGACGGTGCCCGGACGTTGGATGCGGAACTGGATGTTGGTGGTTGATAGTTTCACTTGCATCAATTCACCACGCAGACCCTGATCCATCAACAAGCGTGAAGCCACCCTGGCATCCAGATGCGGTGGTAGTTTTGATTGTGATTCGGTGACAATCGGTTTGGTTGGGAACCACGAATTGTGTGACATTTGCAGTGAGCTAAAGGCATACATCAGCACGAAACAACTGCAAAACAGGCCTAAAAGTAAGTGAACGTTACGAAGCATAGTTGTTTTATCGGATGGCCCAATAAAGGGTGCAGAACAGCAGTAGGCCTGAGGCAAAACTCAATTGCGCCCAGAGCCAACCAGGTCGGCTGGTTAGCCACAAATACAAACCGCTGAAGGTCATAAACAGCATGAACCAGATGGAAGCGTAGTTGTAATAAATCCAACCACGAACTCGCAGGTCGGGCACTTGAGCACGAATCGTAGTAGCGTGAATGCGATTGAGGAACTCCAGAATGCCTACTCGGTTATCCTCGACTTTCAACTTCCTTTCTGTTTCAAGAACAGTGACGCGGGTCATGCCGTTGACTGAATAGTAGTCAAGCACCAGATGATTTTCCTTGTCGTGTTTGATCGCCCAATCGGGAATAGGATTTGCTAATGGGATGGAGAACCTAGTCATAATGAGATTGGCCAAATCGACGTCACTTAAATTAGCCGGAGATGTGAATTCTTGAAAGGCGATTTGTGGGACTGGCCGAAGCCGTTTGGCTGGATCATCTTGCAACATTGCACTGACCCCGACAATGCCATACACCAATAAAGAAGATACCGTGAGCAAGCCCGCATAAATGTGGAGTCGTCTGATCCAATCTCTTAAACGGCTTTGCTCTCTTGTCCAGCTCTGCATAGACTCTAAAGTCTAGCGGAAACTTGTGAGTAAAGTGTTGGGAAAAAAGTGTCGTAGAATAGCGGCGAAATCACTTCCAGTTTCAGCCAGCGCGGCGGCACCTTCCTGACAAAGTCCAACACCGTGACCACGACCTTTGCCATGCAACACCATGCCCGTCAACTGATAGTTGTTGCTTGGAATGGCGTCCCATCCAAGCCTGCGGCACAGGTCGATTCTAGTATTTTCGTGATGGAGATTTTCACTGATGCGGCGAGCATCGTCGGCAGAAAGAGTTCGATTCCAAGGTGCGGCCGGTGCTGGACATTTCACTGAATAGAAAGGATAGGGTTGCGCAGCCAAACCCACTTCGGCTAGCGATTGCGTGCGTCCTCCACAATTGGCATGGTGCATTGCTTCCAGCGGTTTTCCTTCATGCAGCATCACCATACCCTGAGTCGCAATCACCTCAGCGGAGATGGCTTTCGGTGAACCAAGATACTGACAATGGGTAGTGTCGCAAGCATCGATTGCCCCATGACGACCCCTTGTAGCAAGGAACCAGGATCGGGCAACTACCGCCAGCGCTTTGCGAGCTTCGGTATTTGCATGAGGCATAGATTCGGCCTCAACGGCCCAGGCTACTGCAGTCTCCAAACTCACTGTGGTGGTGATTTCAAGAAGTCCGTGGACGCTGCGGATTCGCAACGGTCCAGGATAAGTTCGCGTGAATTTGCCAGGGATTTCAACTGTGATTGGTTGCGGCGAAGCCACTGTCGTGAGCCATTCATCCTTTGAAATAACGCGCATTGATTCGCCTGAAAGCAGTTGCCTGGGCTGTAAATCCTTCGTTCGAATCGTCAGTCGAGCATTGTTGGTGGGGCGCAGAATCGCCTCTTTCGGATGCAAAAGCGACAGCAAACTAATTGTTAAAACTACTGTGTGCACTTCAACGAACTCCGAACAGCGGTCCTAACACTTCAGCCAACTTCTTTGTGGTGGCCGCGCCGGTTTGACGATGGTTACGAACCAGAATGATCGTCCTTGGATGGGTGACTGGATAACCAACCAAGGCCCAGCCGTCCCCTTCATCTTTAGGGCAGAAGGCCGTTCCTGTCTTGGCCAATACCCTACCCTTCCAGGGCTTAGCAGTGCCGATAGTTGCGGCTAGGGCGAGTCCTTTCAATACAGGTTTCACAGCAGGATCGTCGTCACGAACCAACAATGTGGCGTAGGCTTTGAGCAACACGGCAGGTGGTATCAACAAGCCTTCGCCGAGACCTATTCGGGCATTCGGTGTAAGCGTATCTGCTGATGCCGCAATGCCATAAGTGCGTAGAAGTTCGGCGAAACTATTGGCGCTGATTCTCTCTGCAAGGTATCGAAAATAGCTATTACAAGATTGGGCCAAGGCATGGGGCAAATCCAACAGACCTTCGCCATCGCATTGGACTGTAGGAAACACTGGACCGTATTGTTTTGCATAGGCCAGAGCAGTGAACGGTTTGATTAGTGAACCGACTGCTACAGGAATGTTGGCATCCGGCGATTGGGAAATAGCGTTGCCGCTGACAACGAAATAGGAATCGAAATTCCGTTTCAGAATGGGCACAATGGAATCATCAGGAAACACAGTGAACAGCAATGCCAACAGGATCATGGAGCAATCCTGTAGGTGACTGTTTCCTGAATCCTATCTCCTAAATCTCGACGCACCACCGTGGCGGAATCAAAGCGTCTGAGCACGCTGGAAAGACTGGTGAGATTTTCTGAAAACAGTGCGCCGGGCGAAGGAGTTACCTCAATCATCTTCATCAACTGGCCAAATGCAGGACGCTCTTTCCCATGACGGAATTGGGCGAAATATGTGGTGGTGGGATCAAGTGCAACTGTCGTGCTGGTGATGAGTATTTCAGTGATCAACGACTCTGAATTAGTAAGGATCAAGCGATTGCCAACAGCAGTCCCATAAAGTGGCAACAATCCATCCAAAGCCCTATATCCAGGGCGTTGTAACCACTTTAGGCCAAGACGGGAAACCGAATGTACGCCCTCCATACTGTCAAGCATTGTTGCAGACCAATCGTCTGTATTAATGGGTGCGTTGAACTCAATTACAACAGCCGCTTCTGTTGAAGTGAACACTCCATCGGGCCCTGGACGCGTGCCACCAACAGTCAACGCCGCCTTGGGAATGTTCGTAGTGAAGAAGCGCAACCAGGGATCACGATTGAAACCGGAGCTGGTTTCTTTCAACGGAGCGTCATCAATGCGAGCTTCAAGATCTCCAGAATCTCCAGATTCCTGAACACTGGTTTCAGAAGGCGCAGTGTTATAAGGTAGGGCCGCCTGTTGACGACCGCCCAGGATAAGATGCCCAATGAGAGTTGCCAAATAATCTGGTTGCGGAGTTGACCAGACTTTAATGAATCCGGCATTCTGCGGAATGGCACTGGATAAGGAATTCAATGAGGCGGGTACGATAGTTTCAGGCTCTGAGCGCAACATGACGCGCGATTCAGTCCATGCTGCGGCCTGACGAACAAGGCTGGATGATCCTGCTGAAAAGGGTTTTAATTGGCTGACGTTGTGCTGAATCCAATACGAACGAAAGTGCGGAGTCTTCACCAATTCGTTCATGTTATAAACCATGCGCAGGTCGCTATTCGCTTCAGCGGGGTTCCAAACTGAGTTGAACCAGGGCTGCGATGCCAAACTGCCCGTAGGCGCACTGAGAAGCGATAAGGTGGCGGCCATCAAGGATTCGTCGGTAGTCAAAATCAAGAGGTCGCCATCATTTGCCATGCAAGCAGTGCGGTGCGATGGGGTGTCGTTTTTTATGAAATAGTTTTTGCCAGAAACGCTGCGTGTGGCGTAACCTGTGCGTGCTTGCCAGATCTTAGTTTGCGCCAACTTTGCGGCAGACAGGCGAGTGATATAAACGAATTTCAAATTGCCAATGTCATAAATAGCCATGGCAGATTGACCGCCCGCGATGCTCGAAATAAAGTTCCAATCATGGGCGACGCCGCTGGCTTTGGTGAACTCAGCACTGGCCCCATCCAACCGACCAAGCAATCCTGTGCGCAAAAACGCTTCGTAATTGGCACTGTTCTGCCATTCTGCTTTTGCAGTGGAACCAGCCCATTCCGAAAGCAATCCAGCGAAATTGGCCGCTTCTAAATAGAGCAGTGCACCGGGCGGCATTTTCCCTGCATGGGTAGCTGAAGACGGTGCCAGTTGGGAAAAACCAATGAGCACGGCCACCGTTAAAGCCAAGGTGATTGCGGATAACTTTTTCCGGTTCATGTTTATTGGCCCTCCATCATTTGTTCAGGTTTCAAGCGCGGTTTCACCACACGATTTTGTTCGAGCTCGGCGGCAACATTGGGTCTGCGCCCTTCATTCTGCGCTTGGGCATTTACCTTGGCTTGCACCATTTTTTGAGCTTGTAGCCAATCGACTTTTTCAGCCTTGTCGGGACTTTCAACTTTGGCAAGAGCGAGTGCCTGTTGCCACATGGGTATGGCGGCGGGTGCGTCCAGAAGACGTGCGATACGGGCTAAAAGATCGGCGTCGTGAAGCGTTGTAAAGCGTTGGGCAAGGACATTGGCCAGTCGCGAATCACCGGCATCAGCGACCGCTTTTGCCAACAGTAGGTTGAGCCGTGGATCTAACGGAGCAATGGCCGCAGCACCTAACAGGAGTCGCAAACGCAAGGCAGGTGCAGCGGATTCAGCAGCGGCCAGGCGGAGCGCAAAACTATAAGGTTGTTCGGGAGCCGTGAAGTTTGCCGACCCGATTTGATCCAGTTCAGCGCTGGCTGAATTCAGTGATTGTTTTGCATTCTTGTCAAGCCAACTGGCAGCACTAAGTCTTGTTTGATAGGGCGAGGTTGCGGACTTAGCGATGTTAGCCAACGTTGCAGAATTCTTTTCTAATTGCGCCAATTTACTCTTGGCATCCACATCCCAAGGAACCAAGTCCAGTCGCGCTTTCAGGAATTCACTAGCTTCGGCGCGGTTGCGATTTATCAACAAATCGGCAGCTAAAGAATACGTTTCAGAACCGCCGGTGGACACCAACACCATGCGACGAAGTAGGACAAGGGCAGCTTGCGCATCGGACTGGTCAAACTTATTTGCGGCCAAATCTAAGAATAAGGAAGGGTCCTTGGAACCAGCGGAAATCACCTGATTCAATGCATAATCCAGAACCATGGATGCTTCTTTGGGATATCCTGCACGTCGCAAATCCAGTGCGGCGTTGCGCATACTTTCCAAGGTTGGAGCATTGCTTCCAAACTGCGCCAGGCGGGTTGGAATAGCATTCGTAGCGGCGGCAATTTGCAGATCAATTGGAAGGACATCTTCACGAGTGCGCTTCTGTTCTTCCGTCCACGTATCTAAAATCTGTTGCGCTTCCAATGGCTTCTTACTTTCAAGCAGGCGACGCATCAACATTGTTTGATAGCTGGCAAGATCCGATTCCACCGATGTTTTTTCAGGACCGTAAGTGCGAGTGAGGCGAAGCTGCGATAGACGGATTGATTCGCGCAGTAAGGGCTCTGAAAGAACTTGTGGGTAACTACTGAATTCAACCAAGGCGCGGGCCGGATCTTCCAGGCTACGCGCCGCAGAAATCAGCAGTGTGGTTAGCTGTTGCTTACCTTGATACAGTTTTAGCAAAGGATCCAAAAGCGGTTGCACAGCATAATTGCCACTGCGTTTTAGCAAGGAGGTAACCAGTGATGCAATGGGTGACTTTAGATCATTGGCAAGGCCAGCTTGGGTAGCCGCAGCAATCAACTCAGGCAGTGCGTCAGTGGATTGAGATGGCGACTGCATGGAGCGCAAGGCTGCCTGCAACAGCTTTAAGGATTCTTCTTTCTTGCCTTGACCAGCTAGAATCCCAGCGGCACGTATTTTAGATGGGATCAAATCACCATTCCAAGTGAGTGCGCGTTGATAGGAATCAAGCGCTTCTGTGGGCTTTCCGTGAGCCTGAAAATAATCGGCGAGTTCTTCATGGGAGTTCCCATTGGAGGGATTTTGTTCCACCATCGCTGCCAGATAATTCGTGTCAGCGTGATGCTCACCTAGACGTGCGGCCACATAAAACCACGTATTTCCAGTGACGTTCAAGTTCGGATCGGGCTTACGGGCGAGGCGTTCACCGATAAGTTCCGGACCAAGGATGTTGCGAAAAGAAGCGTCGATGGCTGGGGATGTATCGGCAAGGTATACACCTACCAGGGCCTTGTAAAAATCGCGCCAAACTGGTTGCCTGGCGGGACGGGATAACGCCCGGGCAGTGAGTGCGACGTTGCCATTGCGAAGTGCGAAATTGGCGATGGTAGTATCGAATTCACCCGACCCAGTGATCATCGCGTTCAGACGAGTTGGGTCGCGACGGCTGAGCAAATCAATGAGTCTTTCCGTATGTTCAGGGTTGCGCGATGTAAGGCGCAAAAGGATGCGGAGTTCGGCAACCTCGTTTCCAGCAGAGTGGTAAGCGGCTATTGCATCGGCCAGAACTTCATTCACGAGTCCAGCTTTGGCGACGCGCGAAAACGTTTCTAACTGCTGCCCCAGTTTATCAAACTGAAGACGGGAGCGCTGATTTTGAACAAATGTTCGGTAAGGAAAAGCTACTTCATCGGTATCTGCCATGCTTTGCAAATTCGCAAATTCCAGCTTTGCAG
>JAYWBH010000189.1:0-6786 GCA_043781815.1 Bryobacterales bacterium
AATTAGTGAATGGGGAACACGTCCCCGAATTGTTTTAGCAGTTTTTTAGCTCGCTTCCACTAGCGACTCTTCCATTGCCTCACTCGCCGTGAAATAAGCACAATCAGGATGGTGGAACACCAGCGCGCTGACGCTTGCCTCTGGCTCCATCATCATTCCTTCCGTCAATTGCACGCCGATTTCCTCAGGTCGCAACAGCTTCCAGATTCCCAATTGATCATCCAGATTCGGACACGCTGGATACCCGAAACTATAACGCTTTCCCTGATAGCGTGAAACAAATCGTTCCGCCATGGAAAGTGTCGGCGGATCTGGGAATCCCCAATCTTCGCGGATTCTCCGATGCAGCCATTCCGCGCACCCTTCTGCCGTTTCAATCGCCAACGCCTGCAATGCATGGGCTCGGAAGTACTCTCCAGCTTGCTTGGCTTTTTCCGAATGCTCACGCACTCCTTCCCCGGCACTGACAACGAACAGGCTGATCTGGTCGCGCCGCACCCCTTCTGCCGGTGGCATAACGTAATCGCTCAAACAGAATCCGTCTTCTTTCGGCTGACGTCCAAAGCGGAACGTATGCACTGGAGTGGCAGCGCCTGGTTCAAACAAATGGATGGCGTTCTCTTCCCTTTCCGCTTCAAAGAACTGCCACACTGCCCGAACCTTCATGAACGTCGCCGCTTCCAGTTTCACTTGTTCCATATTGTGAAACAGCGAAAGCGCCTTTTCATCCCGATCCGCCAACATCTTTTCAAAGTTCCCTTTAAAGCCCATATGACGGCCAAACAACATGAACGGGTTGATGTAGCTCCACACTTCCGACAACTGAGGAACGGTACGAACCTTGCGCTCCAAAGATGGAGCAACGGGAATTGGAATATCCAATCGTACTTTGGAAGAACGAACTGTGGACCTGTTGATCACCGGAGCAACTACCGGAACTTCCACATCGCGGTCCGGATCAAAGGTGTGCTGCCGCAGCGTCGCTTCGCGCGTCGCCGGATCCATAATTTCATTCATCAAGCGCAGTCCCGTCATGGCATCTTTTGCATAGAACACGGACGACTTGTAAGCCGGAGCGATCTTGGTCAAAGTGAACCGTTCGGAAAGCGCCGCACCACCCACCAGCAGCGGAACAGCAATCCCCGCATCACGGAAATCGCCAGCGGTGATCACCATTTGCTGGGTGCTTTTGACTAAAAGTCCAGAGAGCCCAATGGCATCCGGTTTGTGCTCGCGATAGGCGTCAATTAAGGCATCGGGAAGCACCTTGATTCCCAAATTCACGACTTCATAACCGTTATTCGAAAGGATGATCTCCACCAGGTTCTTGCCGATATCGTGGACGTCACCCTTCACCGTAGCTAACACCACTTTGCCACGAGCCGCCGTATCGGCCTTGGTCATGAACTTTTCCAGATGCCCCACAGCAGCCTTCATCGCCTCAGCCGATTGCAATACTTCAGCAACAATCAATTCGTTGTTGTTGAACAGACGACCCACTTCGGTCATCCCTTTCATCAGTTGACCGTTGACTACGTCCAGTGGCGAAACGCCTTCGGCGAGCTTCAGATCCAGATCGGGAATCAGGCCTTCTTTGCTGCCTTCAATAATATAGTTGGCCAAGCGGTCATCCAACGGCAACGCAGCCGCTGCCTTCTTATCCTTTGGAGCAGCCCCACGAAAATGGTCGGCAATGGCGGCAATGTTGAACTGATTCACAGCCACGCGTTGATTGGGCAACTGTTCCCGCCAATCGGAAGGAACATTCGTTAAGTCCGCAGCATGAGCATGATCCTCAGCCACTTCAGTGGGTGGCGTGTTGAACAACAGATGCTCCGCCAGCCGCCGCTCTTTTTCAGGGATGGATGCAAAGCGCTCCAACTTTTCTGCATTCACAATCGCCAGATCCAGACCAGCCTTGGTGGCGTAATATAGGAAAACTGAATTGACGATCTCACGCGCGTTAGCAGGCAATCCAAAGCTGATGTTAGAAACGCCCAACACTGTTTTGACGCCAGGGATCTGCTGCTTAATCATGCGCAACGATTCAATGGTTTCCACCGAACCGCCAATGTAATTTTCATCGCCGGTGGCGCAGGGGAATACCAACGGATCAATGATGATGTCTTCCACTGGAATGCCATACTTTTCCGTCAGTAATTTGACAGACCGTTGCGCCACTTCCAGCTTCCGCTCGCGCGAAAAAGCTTGTGCCTGAATGGGATCTTCATCAATCGTACCCACAACCAATGCCGCCCCGTAGCGCTTGGCGATGGGACACATAATCTCAAATTTCTCTTCACCGTCTTCCAGGTTGATCGAATTGATGATGCTCTTACCCTGGCAGTAAGTCAGTGACAGTTCAACGGCCTTGGGGTCCGTTGTGTCTATCATGATCGGCACTTTGATTTTCTTAATCAGCAGATCATAGAAGAAAGGGATATCCGAAATCTCATCGCGATCACTCGATTGCAGACAGACGTCAATGACATGGGCTCCATTGCGAACCTGGCGTCGTGCAATGTCGGTGGCTTCTTCCCATTTATCTTCCGTCACCATGTTCTTGAACAGGCGTGACCCAATTACGTTGGTGCGTTCCCCAACGATCAGTGGGCGACTGGAATCATCGGCCTCAACTAATTCGATTCCGCAATAAAAACTGCGTCCCAAAGTTCCTGGAGCAATACGCGGCTTCTTACCCACAACCATCTTGGCCATGGATGCGATGTGCGCCGGAGTGCTTCCACAGCACCCACCCAGAATGTTGATCCAGCCGTGGTCGACAAATTTTTCCAACTGCGCCGCTAGGGAATCTGGTGATTCAGGGAACGTACCGTCTTCATTCGGCAATCCAGCGTTGGGATAACAGGAAACGCGTGACGAAGCCAGTTCGTGAATGGTGCGCATATGGTCCGTCATGTGTTCCGGCCCGGTAGCGCAATTCAAGCCAATGGAAAATAGATCGGCGTACATCAGCGAAGTGGTGAAAGCATCGGCTGCCTGCCCTGCTAACATGGTGCCGTTCAGTTCAATCGACCCTGACACCATGACCGGAATGCGATAACCGTACTCTTCACCCACCTTATCAATGGCCACGATGGCAGCTTTGATAGTTCTTGTGTCAATGGAAGTTTCCACCAGCAAGACGTCGGAACCGCCGTCCACCAGCCCCTTGGCTTGAATGTAGAAATTCTCCACCAGTTCGGGAAACGTAATCCCGCCGGTTACAGAAATGGACTTGGTGGTGGGCCCCATGGAACCGGCCACAAAGCGGATGCGTCCCGGTTCGTCAAATTCAGCGGCCACTTTGCGAGCCAGTTCCGCCGCCATTTTGCTAAGAATATAAGCGTCAGCCCCGAGCCCGAAATCTTCCAGAACAATGGGAGTGGACCCAAACGAATTGGTTTCCACAATGTCCGATCCAGCGGCATAATAAGCGCGGTGGATGTCTTCAATTACATCGGGACGGGTACGGACAAGTTGCTCTGGGCAACCCTCCTGCTTTACACCACCGAAGTCCTCAACCGTAAGATTGCGTTGGTGGATCATGGTTCCCATGGCTCCATCCAACACCAGGATGCGATTATTCAGGGCTGCTTGAAGCGCCTCGTAACGGGCTTTTCGATCTGTCATGCGGTATTACCATTATCGCATGCAAGGGCAATTTACGACGCCACACCAATGGATTCCACTTCGGCAGCATCGCCTAAAGGAGCATCCACTGCGGGGTGATGAAAGCTGTAGCCGAAGCCTCTTACAGAACGGATGTATGTGGGGTTAGCCGGATCAGCTTCCACTTTTTGCCGCAGCCTTAGAATATAAACATCCACCGTGCGATCCGTCACAGCCCGGTCATGCCCCCATACTCCATCCAGCAGTTGCTCACGGCTGAATACAATGCCGGGACGAATCATTAAAAATTCCAGTAGTTTGAATTCTGTTGCCGTGAGTTGAAGTTCCTGGGCGTCTAGGATCACGCGGCAACTGGACCGATCCAGTTCCAAACCACCAGACTTCAAGGTCCGCTGTTGGGATTGCTGGCCGCGGAACTGAATTTTTACTCTAGCCAGCAGTTCTCGGACGAAGAACGGCTTTACGATATAGTCATTGGCACCCAACTCCAAACCCACAATCCGGTCTGTTTCGGAAGCTCTTGCAGTGAGGAAAATCACAGGAACATGGGCCAATTCGGTATTGGCTCGAATCCCTTTGCAGATATCTAAACCGTCGCTATCAGGAAGCATGATGTCCAGGATGATCAAATCCGGCTTTTCACGCCTAAACAGTTCAATGGCACCTTTACCAGTTTGCGATCCACCGAACGCATATCCTTCTTTTTCCAGGTTGTACTTCAGAAGTGCGAACAGATCTGAATCGTCTTCAATCAACACGATTTTTTTCATTTTGGGTTCACATAATACAGTATCAGAGGCAATGTAACAGTTAAATGACGACTCTGTTAAAAATCGTAACAGGTGTGGGACAAAGATTCTGGACTTCGAAATAAAAAATGCGGCCACCTTTCGGTAAGCCGCAGACTTTTGACTCGAAAATTGTAATTACGCGACGTTTTTGCGACGGAATGCAAGCACTCCAGCCAGACCGGCAGCGACAAACATGTAAGTTCCAGGTTCAGGAACAACAAGCACTGCATCGAAGCTATCCAAGACAAAATCCAATCCAGCGGCACTGCCAGGGGCTGTGTTGATGCTCATCGTGATGGCGTTCACCAACCCGAAGTTTGCACCACCATTCGTTCCGCCAGCGATGAAGCTAGCAAACATGGCGTAGAAATCAAAATAACCAGCACCAAAGCCAGTCGCCGGAACCGTGAATCTGCTGGTAGAAAAATGCGTAGCATCCGTGTAAACCGAGATCAGAATGGTTGTGGTTGGTGGAACAACTCCACCGTTATCTGTTTGATATCGAAGACGGAAGCTGTTATTTTGGCTTGAGGTAAGAAGATCTTGTTGCAGCATTAAACTGGTATTGCTCCAGTTAATGGCACTCGTGTTGCTTTGACCGCCATCCCATTGCAGGTAAGCATTGGCTGTTGTCTGTGCATCAGTAGAAAGATTAAAAGCACCCGCAATGTCACCGTTAATATTCAGTTTAGCCGAACCTGCGCTGGCACCGTTACTCAGTCCGGTCACTGTCAGTTTTTCATAACGCGCGTTTCTGATGGTATCCTTGCCGCTCAGTGCATCTGCTGAGGTGGGCATATTAATAGCAGCACCACCATAGGCAGCCGAGTTGCAGGAGCTGTTATTTGATGTGGCGTTCTGATACCAACAAGCAGTAAAAGGAGTCGAACCTGCGGCGACAGGACCGTTCAAATAAACAGAACCAGTATTAAAATTATCAATGGTTATTACTGCAGCTTGTGTAGCGAGACCTGAAAGCGCGACCAGCGCAACGATCTTGTAGGACTTTTTAAGCATATCGCTCATGTTCCTCCGAGTTCAAAAAAATTGTACAACCAAACCGTCGCCAGCCTGCGCCATAACCTAACAGCCCTTATGGTCACGGTGACGATACAATCATTAAACCAAAAATTCCTGCAAACTGCAATACTAAAGTTTGCAAAGCTAAGACAGCAACCTTAGCGGGCATAGGGATGCAGGCTACACGGCAGGCTAAATGTGAATTCTGAGCCTTTTCCGTCCACACTGGTAACCCAAACGTCACCACCTTGCGCTTTTACCAAGTGCTTTACAATAGCAAGCCCCAGTCCTGTCCCGCCCAATTCCTTACTGCGAACCTTATCCACCCGATAAAACCGTTCAAACAATCGCGGGAGCTCTTCTTGCGGAATCCCGATCCCGCTATCCCTTACGCTTATTTCGACACTTGTTGGATTTTCCTTTAGACCCAAACTGACAATTCCTCCCACAGGGGTATATTTGATGGCGTTGTCCAAAAGATTCGTCAAAATCTGAACCACCGCTTCCGAATCACAAAACACCTCAGGATTGTTTTCGTTGACATCTAAAGCCAATGTAATGTTCTTCTTCGCCGCTATCGGGTGCATGGAATCTACAGCGTCTTCCAGCATCTGTTGTACTTTGGCGGAAGCCAAATGAAGCTTCCGTTGCCCCAGCTCTATTCTTGATAAAGTGAGCAAGTCTGCCGTAAGATTGGCCAACCGCTGGGCATTTTGACGAATAATTTCAACAAACCGGGCATTGTGCTGCGTATCTTCTAATGCGCCATCCAGCAAAGTTTCAGCATACCCTTGAATGGATGCGAGGGGAGTTCGAAGCTCGTGCGAAACATTGATCACGAAATCTTTCCGCACACGCTCCAGTTTTTCCAATTCCGCATGTTCCTTTTCCAAGGCCTGCACCATGCCCTGCAACTTTCCACCTGTTTCAATCAGCCGGTTTCCGAGAAGCCCAAGTTCATCCTTACCGGTTCGGGCCAAACCTGCCGAAAAATTTCCTTTGGCCAGTTGGTTCGCATATTCAATGATTGCCCCCAATCGCCCGGAAACGTTGCGAGCCAGAAATGCCGCCAGCAAGAATGCAGGCAGAAATGCCGCCACCGTAGAATACAGAAGCTGCCGTCGGATGTTGTCCACTCCCGATTGAATGCGCGATAACGGCACCGCCAATCGTAAAGCGCGGTGGCCATAAGGCAGTGCAAAGTACAGGAAATCCGTATTCAATGTTTGACTATTGTGGATGCTGAAGCTCTCTCTGCCAGCCAAGGCTTCCAATATTTCAGGACGATTCAAATGGTTTTCCATTTTCGATGCGTTGCCCGTTGAATCCGCCAGCACCCGCC
>JAYWBH010000190.1:0-6784 GCA_043781815.1 Bryobacterales bacterium
ATCTCACTAGATCAGCCAGGCTTTGCCTGGCGCACCCGATGCACGCTGATAACAAAAATCCAGGCCAGGGAGCCACAGGTTATCCCAACGAAGGTTGGAGATTCTACTTGGATTTGGGAAACTAAGCGGCATTGGGCTGAATCGCCCCACAAACGCAACTCCAGGTCTGGTGAAAGTTAGTGAATTTACTGAGAGGCATGTAGTTTTGCCCAATGCCATATAGTTTTTTGGAAATTCGAATGAAACTTCTCTAACAACCTGGAGTTGTGTTTGTGGGGCAGGCATTCAGCCTGTCAAGCCCGCCTAGCGGGCTTTTTTCACAACTTCGAGTACTTGGAAAACCTCTGAAATTGACTGAGGCGCGACTGCTAGTCGCGGTTCCTAGCCCTTGATCCAGCTATGCTTCGGATCATCGGCCCAGGCACCATAGGTCCGACCCTCACCACCCAATACCCACGTATAGTTCAACGTGTACCCAGGGCAGGCAACCACTGGATGGTAGCCCCGTGGAATCAGCATCACATCGCCGTGTTCCACCGGGTAGGCATGATCGAACGGGTTTGCATCGGAAGGATCTGTATACACGCGCATAAATCCAAATCCTTGCTTCGGCTCCAATTGAAAGTAGTAGATTTCTTCCATGGGCACTTCAGACGGTGGATTGAACTGATCATGTTTATGCGGCGGACACGACGACCATCCACCAGGACGGTTGATTGTCTCTCCGCAAATCAAATGCGCCGCTGGAATGTTATCGGCAATGTGCGTGTGAACGTCGCGTACCCAATTATCCTTGCCTACCGATTTTGACATCACCGCTGCGCCATCCACATAAACCGGGGCAACGCCGGGTTTGCCTTCAGCACCGCCAATGCTGATGCGGGCACTGGCATTCAATGCCTGAAGCTTCACCTTCGATCCCATAGGAGCGTACAGCATCGAGTGCACCTGGCTAAGCGAAGTGCGCGCTGGAACGTCCACTGCCAAATTTCCTGATGGGCTGGACACCTCAACCCGCACCGGGCCGGTATAAAAATCCAGCGAAACTTCTTCCTCACCTGTCTCAAAACTGTGTTCTTTCAAAGAACCACCCAACTCCACAATCGTGAAAGAAAGGTATTTCATATCGCGGCCACGACGGGCAATTTCGTAAACGCCCGGGGCTTCGCCTGGCGACTTTATGTGCAAGTTCATTAGTTCCACGGTATCATGTCGCTTTGCGGTTACCAATTGATCACCTTACCTCGACTTTACCCAATCCTCTCCACCAACGCTTTAGAAAAACTAAACATCGACTTGGAACAGGCGGCTACAGAGCTTCTGGAAGCGGGCATAGAAATCCTTCAGCTTCGTCATAAAGGGCACTGGTCTGCCCGCCTGTTCACGCAAGCGGAATGGCTGCAAAGGCAATGCCAGCAGGCCGATGTGCAATTTGTGATCAACGATCGTGCAGACATCGCCCGCATTCTGGGAGCGGCTCTTCACATCGGCCAGGACGATCTTTCCCCAGCCGACGCGCGCTCCGTCATTGGCCCTGATTTGCTGCTCGGCTACAGCACTCACAATGAGGCGCAGTTCGTTGAAGCTGACAGCGAACCGGTGAATTACCTCGCACTGGGCCCGATCTTTGGGACCTCCTCCAAAGAAAATCCAGACCCCACCGTGGGCTGCGCAGAGCTAGCCCGAATTCGACCTCTTACTCAAAAGCCAGTGGTGGCCATCGGCGGAATTCATCTGCAAAACGTCGCACAAGTTTTCGAAGCCGGTGCCGATTCTGTTGCTATCATCAGTGGATTACTTTCTGACCCGAATCACATTCGCGAAACTACTGAAAAATGGCTAAAAACGCTCAACCGACTTCCAATACGCAACTGGTCCAAGGACTGGGACTGCTTGACGCCACCACGCTAGTGATGGGTTCCATGATCGGTTCCGGCGTATTCATTGTTGCCGCCGATATCGGCCGTCAAGTGGGT
Organism: Bryobacterales bacterium; assembly: GCA_043781815.1. GTDB lineage: Bacteria > Acidobacteriota > Terriglobia > Bryobacterales > Bryobacteraceae > JANXSF01. The sequence goes on from JAYWBH010000190.1 coordinate 1,977, forward strand.
TCGCCCGGCTTGATGATGATGACCTGGGTAGTCACCGCGTTGATGTCCCTTGCCGGGGCGCTTTGCTATGGAGAATTAGCTGCGGCAATGCCCCACGCCGGTGGCCAGTACGTCTACCTTCGCGAAGCCTTTGGACCCTTAAGCGGCTTCCTTTACGGATGGACGCTGATCGCCATTGTACAAACCGGAACCATTGCTGCCGTGGCCGTGGCCTGCGCCAAATTTGCCGGAGTATTCTTTCCCTGGATATCCGCATCGAATACGCTGCTGCCGCTATTGACCTCGCAACGGCTGGTGGCCATTTGCCTGATCCTATTCCTAACCTGGGTGAATACGCGGGGCTTGCGCGCCGGTGCCATGGTCCAAAACGTATTCACATTTGCCAAAGTGAGTGCACTACTGGGCCTGATCCTGGCGGCCTTCACAATTGGACGAAATCCCCAGGCGATCAACTTGAACTTTAGTAACTTTTGGGGAAATGCCGGTTGGAATTGGGATACTCTCAGAATCACCGGCGTGGCCATGGTGGGCTCACTATTCTCAGCCGATTCCTGGAACAACGTCACCTTCACTGCTGCGGAAACTCGCAATCCCAAACGTAACCTGCCGCTGTCGCTGGCCATCGGCGTGGGTTCGGTATGCGCCTTATACTTGGCCTGCAATTTAGGATACCTGCTGGTACTGCCATTTGAAGCGATTCAACATGCCCCTGAGGATCGGGTGGGCACCGCCGTGGCTGCCGCCATTTCCGCTTCTTACGGAGTGACTTTCATGGCCGCCGCCATCATGATTTCTACCTTCGGGTGCATCAACGGACTGATCATGTCGGCATCGCGAGTGATTTACGCCATGTCTGTCGATAAGCTGTTTTTTGCCGCCGCCGGTCGCATTGATCCGCAAACTAAAGCTCCGGTGTCAGCCCTTTGGATGCAATGCGCCTGGGCCTGCGTGCTTACGCTTTCGGGCAGCTATGGAGACCTGCTGGATTACGTCATTTTCGCCAACTTGCTGTTCTACATTCTGACCATTGCCTCAGTGATGGTGCTGCGCTATCAGCAGCCCGATCTGCCGCGCCCCTATCGCACCTTCGCCTATCCGGTTCTGCCGTTGTTCTATATCTTCTCTGCCGGGTTTATTGAAGTGCTACTGCTGCTCTACAAACCAAACTACACATGGCCCGGACTAGGACTTGTACTACTGGGAATCCCTATTTACTACCTCTGGAAATCGAGACAAACAGCCTGATTGTGGCATAAACTTATGGTGTTCCCATGCGCGCCCAGGCCACAATTTCCGATGCCCAAATCCTGAAAGCCACCGGGAAATCCTGGCAGCAGTGGTCCGATGTTTTGGAGAAAGCACCAATCGATGCGGCCCTGTTTCTTCGCCAGAATTACAAGTTGGATTTTTGGTGGAGTCAGGCAATTGCCGCCGCATTGCGCCAACCAGTGCAGCAGATTGTTCGCCGCAGCGGTCATAGCTCCCTGGTAAAGCTTTTCAAAGCCTGCCATCCTGTGTTCCTGGTATCGCCGCCTAAGACTGACAGGCAACCAGTCCCGCAATTGAGTCCTCGACAAAAACTCGAGGATTAGTCTGCGCTACTCTAGCAAGAGGAGAATCCAATGAATATTACTCGTGTACTTTCCACTCTTGCGGTAAGCACTCTTTTATCTGTGGCCGCCTTGGCTGGCCCTAACTTATCTGGCGAATGGAAACTGAACGCCACCAAAAGTGATTTCGGTCCTATGCCTGGTCCCGATAAATTGCTGATGAAAGTGGACCACAAAGAACCGGTCATCAAGATCCAAAGTGAGCAGAGTGGCCAGCAAGGCGACGTGAAAATGGAACAGAATTACACCACCGACGGTAAAGAGTGCAAGAACAAAATGCGCAATGCCGAAATGGTTTCTAAACTGAAGTGGGATGGGGATGCATTGAGTGTGGATTCCAAGCTGGATTTCCAGGGCAATGAAGTTTCCATCAAGGAAACCTGGTCTTTGTCTGAGCAAGGCAAAGTGCTCACCATCAAACGCAAGATCGCCGCTCCCCAGGGTGAGTTTGAGACGACGCAGGTTTTAGAGAAGCAATAGCTAATTTAAGGGGCGTCAGAAATGGCGCCCCTTCGCGTCAATGAAATGGAGTTTCTATTGCCCCTAATTGTGCGGTTTGGTACGTCCAGTCGTAACACTATCAATTCAATATGCCAACAAAAGTGATAGTTAAATCGTGGGATCTTTCAGTAAAGGCGAAGATCGAAAAACGGGCGCAAGCTGTATTAAATGAATTCTACGACACCCTTCAGTCGGATCGTAAATTGTTGTGCTTTTTCGACGATCAGGATTGCCAATCGTTTAAGGAGCAAATCGGTCAGACAAATCGTGGTTTCTTTAGGACGTTAACGGACGGTCGCCCTTTGGGGGATGATTGGCCTAATTATCTAAGGGAAGTACTTCATGTGCGAATGGGGGGCTGTTCGTATGAGTTTCACGAAGTCATATATTTACACGAAAGCACTTGTTCTAATCCTATTGGTCTTACGATGACGCTCGCTCATGAGTTGCAGCATTCTGTTCAGCACGGCAAGTCGCCAAAACTGTTTTGGGCAAACCACCTACTGACGCAACTTGATCGTTCAATCATAAATTCCCTGGAGCTAGTGTGGTGTGATATCCCGACCGAGTTTGAAGCAAGAATCGTTGCAAAACGAATTTCCCAAAAGTTATTTCAAACCTCCGAAGTAGATGCCTTTATCGATGAAGAACTCGCCAAGTCCGTCAACAAGGATGAAGTGGCGGACTTGAAATGCATTAAGGAAATAGATACCTCAATTGCTTACGATGATCTATTGGGTGAAACGAGAAAACTCTTCCAAAAATTGACGGCCTACGAAGCTCATTTTGTGGAATTGCTGAAGGGTGATCTTGATCTCACCTATGTTGAATTGCGAGCAATGCTCGATGGAAACGTCGCGTAAAGCTGTGACTCTCGATCTTGACGTTACCTGCTTCGATACTTAAAATACTTAAAAATACTTCTCTTTCACTGGTGCTGCTGCACCACGCCTGCTCTTTGCAGGACTCCAGAACACCTTATTACTGAAGGAAGTAATCCTATTTCCCTTTGTTGATCATAGTCACTTCCAAGTGCCCGGGATCATGAATGTCAGAATATTAAGTCGGATACTTCTCCATTAAACGCGCAGGTCCATATTTGCTGTCACAATGAATTTCTATTACCCGGCCCATTTCTTCATGGGTCAATTCGCCATCAACGTATCGCTGGAAAATGGCTAAACCTTCCGCAGACGGCTCAAGCCCTTCCATACGACCAGTGGCAAGGGCATCTTCAATCTGCTCAGCTCGTACAGCGCGTCCCGTATCTGTTAAGACAGCCATACCTTATTCTACCTCCTACTGCTTACCTGGTCCATACAAAATCCTACCCGGACGAGCCCCCGTCAGCTTCCCGTCATTCAACACAACCTGACCATTCACCACGACCGCCACAAACCCCACAGCGTACTGATGCGGCTTGGCATATTCCGACATATCGGCCACCGTCGCCGGGTCAAACACTGCGATATCTGCCTTCATCCCAGGACGCAGCAATCCCCGATCCATAATCCGAAATCGTGTGGCTGGCAGCGACGTCATCCGTCTCACCGCTTCTTCCAAAGTCAGCACCTTTCGTTCCCTCACATAACGACCCAATACCCTGGCGAACGTCCCATAATTCCTTGGATGCGGCACGTCCTCACCAAAATTTGGAATTCCGCCGTCGGATGCAATCATTGTGTGCGGATAGCGCAGGATACGCTCCAGATCCTCTTCCCCGATGGCATGAAAAATTGCCGAGCAGTTCCCTTTCAATTGCAGTTCCAGCGCTGTCAAAGCAGCATTTTCAAATGTCACTTCCCGACCCATTGCCGCCGTCACTTCCGCCAGGTTCTTACCCGCCAGCGACTTATCGAATCCACAACTAGCCAGCACCACATTCCTGGGATCTCCGGCACCCCGATCCTCACGAATATTCTGCGCCACCGTGGCCAGAATCCTGGCCCGCTGTTCCGGTGCATTCACCCGTTCACGGAAAGCCGCCGCACCACTTTCCCGAGACCATTGCGGAAACAACGCCGCTAAACCTGTCGATGAAGCGGTGTATGGGTATTGATCCAGCGTCACATCCACACCCCTGGCCCGCGCCTCATCAATCAGCTTTAGCGATTCCACACTCATCCCCCAATTGGCCTTCCCAATGATTTTGTGATGCGTTACTTGGGTCGGCAAATGCCCTTCTTCGCCGATCCGAATTGTTTCCCGAATACTATCCAGCGTATTCACCGATTCATTGCGCATGTGCGAGGTATGGATGCCACCCAGTTCCCCAACCACTTTGGCGATCTCAATCACTTCCTCAGTGGTCGAAAAATTCCCGGGGATATAAAACAATCCTGTCGAAAGCCCAAAGGCTCCTTCCAGCATGGCCTGCCGAGCCAGCCCTTTCATACGATCCATTTCTTCAGCAGTGGCCTTGCGATCTTTCAAGCCAATCACTTTTTCGCGGATGCTGCCCTGCCCCACCATCGACCCAAAGTTGATGGTGCTGTGAATTGCCGCGACTTCTTTCAAGAAGGGGGCAAGGGGAATGGGGGAACTGCCATCGGGACCCTCAAGGATGGTTGTCACGCCCTGGCGAATCTGATTTTCAGCAGTGGGGTTATCCAAAATGCCCCGTCGTCCATGGCTGTGTGTGTCGATGAACCCAGGGGTCACCGCCATTCCCGCGGCTTTGATCACGATGCGCGCGCG
>JAYWBH010000191.1:0-6782 GCA_043781815.1 Bryobacterales bacterium
TTTGGGTGAACGTCCTTGTTCGTTTTTTTGCTTGACACAGTTAACCTTATCAGTCGCTTGCAGAGGTCTGCTGTGATTCAACTGCCGTTTCTAGGATGACTGTCTTGCGCCATAGAACATTGGCTTGATGCGCAATTGCGTTGAGTAAAGAAATCTTGCCCTCATCCCGTCGTATCTTCCATACGGCAATAAGCCGATCATAATCTTCTGACCAGCTTGTCCAGTTCTTGTGGAACTCATCTCGGCAAGATTCAGTGAGTGTAGAGATCGATAAAGTGACAGATGTGCCGGAGAGAAGTTGCGCCAATGAGTCCTGGTACAAACTAGGGTTTGTACCTACGAATTGCAAAAAATATTCAAATTGTTCCGCAATTATCTTTCCTTCCGACCACCATGGCGAGGACTTAACCAATCCATCGTAGGGCTCGTATTGGCCATCCTCAGGTATCGCCGAGCCCATGCGGATGATCGGCAGGCGGGGTCTCCCGCAGAGCCATCCAATACTGTTGAAAGCCCGCATTGCACCTACTCGAGCATCCGGATGATAAATCGTACGAAAAAATTCCCCTATTAGATAAGCGTGCAGATGACGGCGACCAAATCGTTCGCGGTCGAGTAGGACGGTCGGTCTACGGAGGTCTCGATGGAAGAATGCACTGAAATCCCTGAAGACTGCTTGGTTATAAGCGTTGTCTCGCGCATACATGGCTACAAGCGCCGATCCGTCGGCTCGTCGCCCTGCTCGCCCTCCGCGTTGTTGGTAGTTGGCTCTTCCAGGGGGGACATTCCCAAGCATTACACCAGAGAGTCCGCCGATATCTATGCCGAGTTCCAATGTCGTAGTGGCACTTAGGACATTACGCGCGCCGATTGAAAATAAGTCTTGTAGTCGACGGTTTTCCGTTGAGTCTAATTGTGCTGAGTGCTCTTCGGCCCAAACTCCAAGCTCGAATGTCACCCTATCAAAGAGTTCGCGGCGCACGCGACCCAGGCGTTTATCAACATCCAGCTCTTCGTGGGTCGTTTTAACGAGTTCCGACTGACCATTGGCGCTCGGCGACTGCGCACATACGGAGCGCGGCCAAACTGAACCAGTTATGAGGCACCGGTATGGGTTCACCGGACGTCGCAAATACAACCCTCCAAACACAAGTCGAATTGCATCGACGCTGCCAGCATCGGCGGACGCTCGTGGAGCAGCTTCTATCCAATCGTACTTCTTGCTCTTTGCCAGTGCCAGCAGACTTTCGAAGGCCACCTTCAGCAATAGATCTGCATCAAGGTTAGCCTCGGGACATTTGATGGCCCGGAGTACTGCAGTTGCAAAGACCGTTCGTCGCGCTCGTTCAGTTTTGCCGATTAAGGGAATCAAACTGTTCCGAAATCTTGATTTCAAACTAACCCATACGCCCAGCGGGAAATAGTGACAGGTCTGATCGAGCGTAGAATCACCCAGTGTTATTGCTCCGTCAACACGAACCGAGTCAAGTAGCGCTGAAAGGAAGGCTGGCCAAACTTGAGAAATTGCCTCGCAAACCATAGGAGGAAGGATTCCTGCCTTTTCGTTCGGGAACTGCGATTCTGCGACTCCAGGGTAAACGATTTCTGCCAATCCCAACGTCTCTAAAGAAATTCGATTCCATGCCGGGCTTGCAAACTCGGCAGCGAGAATTCCAGGTATACGATCTTTGTTTCTCGTTTGATTTATCTCCCAGGCGTTTTCATCCCACGAAGAGGCTTCATGGCGAATAGCCGACTCTCGGTGAAAAAACTCAGCCAATAATGGTTCGGAATCTAGCCTAGCTGCCCACTTACGAATAGCAATGCCGTCAACTGCTGAGTTCAGTCTAGTATGCTTCTCCTTCAGTTCGCTTTCGATGTCATTTTTTTCAGCTGTACTCAAGCTCTGATCCTTCAGCTCAGTTTCAAGCCGGTCGACATCACGCTTTAATCGGTCAATTGATTTTTTGTCACCTGCATGCCGCGCTAGGAGTCCGCCCACCATAGCGCGGGCAAGTTGGATTTCGTGATTTCGGGTTAGTAATGGGCCCAGTCTAGCGGCCTCTCGACGGCTATCGCTGAAAATCAGTAATCGTCGTCCGCGAGCCGGCAGCCAGGCTCTTTCCGTAGAAGGAAAAACCGGCATGACAGTCAAGAGCGTTTCGGCCACCACGGGGAGCCCCAGTCCATCACCAAAACCAATCGATTTGAACACGCTGCTATCTGCACCGCAGTTTGAACATTCCGTGAGTCGTTCCAACCAAATCGTTTCACGAGAAGACTCTTCACAACGCCTAGATCTTAAATCAAATGGAAATCCTCCAGAACTCGCAAGGCTAACAAACCAATATTCCGAATTGGTTGGAGCCACTCGGTTGTGCCAGCGAGGACGCAAATTAAGTGTATTGTCAGTTCGATGAATTCCTGCAAAAAAATCTTGGCCGCATCGATCACATCTGCACAAGGTCAACATCGCACAACCACAATCAGGACACTCATCCATCCCTTCAGCAACTAAACGTCCACCTAAGGGTAACCGGCTCAGTTGCGTAGTACATCGGGCGTTCACGCAAACGGATACAGTCACGGGTGCTCGGGCCATCAAATGAAGCTTGTGTGGAATGAGTGGAAAGTCGTTGGCACTCGTTCGAGCCCGCGCACCCAACTGAAGAAGCCTGGCGGTTGCGGATATTGCGGCTTCGTCCGCACACTCCCACAATTTAGCAGCCAACTCTCGCAGACGGAGAATTCCTTGTTCGCGGCTATTCCAAAGTACATTTTCAAGTTGAGCAATTATCGGAGCACGTGAAAGAGTATGTTTCAATACAGAGGCAGGTAGCTCATCCTCAAGTGTTCCAGCGATTACCTCCGGCCCGACAAGTGATCGAACACAAAATCTGGCGGCATCCGCGAGTGCTTTGTCTTTAACCATTCCGTCTTGGTCAACCAAAGTAGCTACATCCAGTTCGCCCAACTGGATGTCTTCCGGACAACATGCTCTTTCGGGTGCCACTGATTGCGGTAACGTAGGCCTGACAGATTGGCCTTGTACCCAAAGGACATCTGCCAAATCCTTGCTAAATAGTTTCCCGGTAAACTCTCGCACGTTTCCGCCTAGTGTTGCCGAGGTTGCGATTTGAAGTACCTTATCGCCGGAGATGCCGCACCGAATAAGAACGCGGCGAAGTAGCAATGCTATTTCCGCCGCCAATGTACCTGTATACATATGTGCTTCATCAGCTACAAATATTCGAAGTGCGTTGCCGAAGAATACAGCATCCTGAGGTCTGCAGAGCATATATTCGAGCATGGAGTAGTTGGTCACAAGCACATCGGGAACAGCCTTTCTTGCCGCTTCGCGAGTTCGACGCCTACTTTTGTCAAACTTTGGATACCCTGCCTTTTTGGCATCTGCTTCGTCTTCAGGTGTTTCGCCAGTAAAATGGAACAGCGTGACTTGATCCTGTCCAGAGAGCCATTTGTGGAGTCGCTCGACCTGATCATTTACTAACGCGTTCATCGGGTAAAGAATGATTGCGCGAACGCCGGATTCCCCCTGACCTCGTCTCTCGCGGAATAATGCGTTGAGGACTGGCAATAGGAAGGCTTCTGTTTTGCCAGCGCCCGTTCCCGCCGTTACGACAATTGCTGGGCGAGGTTTCGAGGCTGTCTCAGATTCTGCCTTAATGACCGCATGTTGATGCGCGTAGAGCAGACGGTCAAGTGGTACCACTTTTGTGTATTCCAGCTGTCTAATGAGTTCTTCGCATATAATCCCTTCTCTACGAAGATCATGCAATGATAGGCTAGAGCTCCCTGATGGAAAAATCGCTTCAACCCACAGCTGTCCTACCAAGCCGCCACTCTTTTCGTCTGCTTCCCACAACTTTCGACAAGCTTCTGCCAACTGAGGGTTTCTTAGAAAAGCATCGGATTGTGCAAACTCAGTAAGTCTCTTGCGCAGAATGTTTTCTGCACTGATAGCATCGAGTTGGAAATTATCATTGGGCTTGTTTTGATTCATTTGGACCCTCGGTATGTCTGATCAGACATGGCACTCTGGAGTAGTGAAACGGCTAAAAATTTACGAATTGGAGCATTGGCTAGCGCGATGCGCAAATTTAAATCATGAACCAACTTCCCGTTGTACAATTCCAATGCCAGTGGAAGCAGACTATCTGTCACAAATTTCTCGTCCACTGACATTGATTCCGCAGCTTCCCTCCTGCAGACTTTCAATGCTGACTTAAGATCAGGGGCTGCTGCGGTCCTTTCAAGACCAAGAATCAAAGCTTGCAACATATGTGAGAATATTTGCCTTTCCATTGTCGAAAAAGCGATGTACATTTCATCAACACCACAGACTGCCAATTGCGTTAGAAGTATTGGATTGGCCGAAAGGAGTGGCGCAAACCCGCTCCAACAAGTTTCTAAATCTATTTCAGAGATACCTGTCATTAGGCCCAGTCGTTGGATGGCCTGGTGGGATTGCGAGGGTGTGGGCCACCAACCCCAAAGGGTACCTCGAACAACGGACAGCCAAGCGTCCTCTTGGCTGTCCGAATATTCGGCCCCAAGCCCAGGGGGGGAGACTTTCAACCATGCCACAAGTGTATTCACAGGATCAGCTACAGCTGCTCTTCTTACTGAAGGCTTTAAGCTTTCGTGTAAAAGCGGGGCGCGCCACCAACGCAACCATTTGGCAGATGTAGGCCAAGATGGAGTGCACTGGATGATCTGTTGAATGCCAGATAAGCCTGATGATGCTGTTCTTGCTCCGAGCCATGCGCCCTTATATGAAATTGCGAATCCTTCTGGGTATGATTCAAATGTATTGCGGACGACACACACGTTCTCCCGCTGCCACCATTGATCACGCTTCAGTTGCCGAGGAGTGTCGTCTCCAAACAGCCAGACCCAAATTGAATGGTTTTCACAAAGCTCGAACGAGATTCGTAACTGCAGTTCCCAATTATTTGTCGTCAAGCTTACCCATTTGATCACACCGGAATTCAACAGTCCTTTGGTAAGCTTCCTGCCTTGAGACCGATGGTTATACGGGCCAATGGAGAGACGCAATGGTTCTCCAACTCCATGTAGCGAATCTTTCAACGATGAGATGGAACGGCGGGGACGTTGGCAAAAGTGGTCACCTTCAAGAAATACCCAGTCTTCAGGTTGCCTTTTCTCCCCCTCCCAGTCCAAAGGTAAACTAGTAAGAACCTTTCTTGATTGAAAGTACTCAATATCTATATCGAGAGCGCTATTCAATGGTTTCCAACCATTCTCTGTCTCAATCGCAACCCCGCTTAGTGTCGCAACATGTAAATTTCCCGGTTGCCGCTCAAGTCGACCTTTGTTTATGTATTCAATTTGTGCAGTTGCGCCATAGTCAACACCAGCTAACAATTCCAGATTCCCTCGGAAAGGATTAGGTGGGGTCTTTGTGACTTCGATCTGCTGATTACCAACGCGAATGCGAAGCAATTGCAAATCGGAATTCACGGACACTGGAACAATCTCCCCCCACCAGCCACCACCCGAGGATACGGTCAATCGATGAAAGAGTGTTGCTTGTGTGCGGTTCTCCATTTCGGGAGATGGGGGGCTCCAAATAATCAAATCACCGTCCCGAATTTCAAGGTCTGGAGACAGACCCTCACGGAAAGCTGAGAAGATCCATTCGCCCTGAAATGCCCGAAAATATTCTTTAGGTGAGGGGACTATCGAGATCCCACTCTGGTGCAATACCGCTGCGGGACGCCTGAAATCGAAGCCGCCCTTTGTTGGATCAATTCGGGTTCCAGAAGCGAGATCATAGATCACAAACGGCTCCTGGCGTGGAACCAAATGAATTTCAAGGGCTTCACCAAGGGCAGAGACGCCTCTTTGAATAAGGTCGACTTGCAATACTGGGTGGGTTGGCTCAACCGCCACCCTTCCTTCCAGATTGTCCAGGCGCCATCCAGCTTCAGTTTTCAAAATCGGAATACGCTGATCTATGATTGTTAGGATGTAGCGTTCCCCATCCATCCAAACTGGAGGACTTGGCAGCAATGCCAGCTCAAACACAGGTACTGCAGCAAACCAACGCAAGCGAGGCTCAGTTAAAATAGAGACCGCTTGTGTTTGATCCCAACCGCTCAGGAGGCTACTCGATACCAATTCTACGTATCTACTGGATTTCGTAGCCGCCAATAATTCTTGCAAGTCTTCAGTCTGTATCCATGGATTCCCACTCAAAGAGATCACAGCTTGCCCTTGATCAAGCGATCCCCATCGATACCTCTGGAGAACCATCCAGAAGGCAGCAAATGTGGGCGAATAGAGCTTTGAACTCTCGCTCAGTAGTTCCTGCACGGCAACAGGGAGAAGAGCGCCTTGCCCGAGCCAGGTCGGAAGTCGCTGAAACCCCTTTCTTGACAGGCCAAATTGGAGAAAGACGGTTCTCAGCCAAGACTGCTCACCCTCGCGGCCAAAGGCATGACGGATCCCTAACTTTCGGCAGATCTCCTCTGTAGTGTCTCTCCATATAGGCCGAGGGGTCCCAGCTGTTCCGAAGAATATGTCTCTCAGCTGTGGGCCTAAACAAGTCTTAACGTGTGACCACATATCTCCTTCGTTAGCATTTCTTTGAGCTATGTAGCTGGAAAGTGCGAGAAATGTCAAGCCAAGGCTTTCCAAGTGTCACGGCAAAATGATAATGTCCTAATTGAGCAAAGTAGAAATGTCCTATTGACGGGGTTGACTCTAGGAGTTGCCAAACGAAGGACAACTACTGA
>JAYWBH010000192.1:0-19194 GCA_043781815.1 Bryobacterales bacterium
GGCACGCACCAAAGCGGTCTTGCCATGGTCAATGTGTCCAGCCGTGCCGACGATAATGGAATGAATCATTCTCTTAGTTGTAGCAGGGTCAGGCGGTCACATTAAGAACCCTTCTGACAAGCACTCCCCCCATTCGGCGACAATCAAATATGCGAGCCTTCCTCCCTCTTCTCGCTGCGGCATCATTGTGCGCGCAGGTGCAGTTGTCTGCGCAACTGGTGTCAGCACACGATGACCAGCCGCTGTTCAAAGCAGGCACGAACGTGGTGCGTGTCGATGTTCAGGTGGAAGATTCGGGTCACTTACTCAACACCCTGAACAAAGACGATATTCTGATCTTTGACGAAAACACGCAGCAACGGGTAACTTACTTCGCCCATGACGTGGAACCGCTTTCCCTTTTGTTGCTGTTGGATGTTAGTGGCAGCATGTCGAAATCGATTGATGCCGTTTCGCGTGCATCGCGCCAGGCCATGTCCAACCTTAAGCAGGGCGATAAAGTTGCCGTCATGCTATTCGCCCGTGGGCAAAAAGTCACCCAGGAATTCACTGGTGATTTTGAGGAAGTGTCGCGGCAAATCAGCTCCGCAGTGGGAGACAAATCGTTAGGCTCCGGCACGCTGATCAATCACGCCGTGGTTGCAGCTTCCGAATATTTGCAAGCGAATATTACCAGTGGCCGCCGCGCGATTCTTGTCATTACGGATAATCTGGGCCTTAACTATCAGCTCAACGACGAACAAGTCTTAAGAAAATTACATTCAGCCAACGCCGTGATGAGTGCCATAGTTACCGGTCGTGCCAAACGACCAGAAGTGGAATCGAAAGCTCGCTATACCAACCCGGATTTCACTCCTTCCAATGTTTTCGCATTGGCCGATGAAACCGGCGGAGAAGCATTCCGGCCAGACAAGGTAGACACTGCGCTGGCCCCCATATTTGAACGAATTCGCAACCGTTACGCCCTGGAATATTCAGCCCCGGCAAACGGAAAGCCAGGCGCGTATCACAAGATTCGAGTAACCCTTTCGCCATTGGCAGAAAGAAAATTTCCAAAGGCTCAGTTGCGGGCTCGGTCTGGATATTACGCGGCTGAATAGTCTGCTAAATTTTCGGGATCCTGGCTGCAATCTCCGCACCAATGGCCAATGAAGCAGTTGCCCCAGGGCTTGGCGCATTCAACACATGCAAGGCCCGCTCCCCTTCCACAAAAAGGAAATCCTGAACCGCTTCGCCGGATTGGGTGATGGCTTGAGCTCGCACCCCCGCACCACCGGGAGTCAAGTCCTCTGGCTGAATTGATGGAACCAACCGCTGCAGCGATTCGCAAAACAACTTCTTACTGAACGACCGTCGAATTTCCCACCAGCACATGGATGGATATTGCACCATGAACCTCCACAACCCTGGGAACAATAGTGTGTCCAATGCGTCGGTCAAATTGAAGTCTGTCTTCTTGTAGCCTTCGCGCTTCAACGCCAACACAGCGTTTGGCCCAGCTTCCACACCGCCATGAATCATGCGTGTGAAGTGCACCCCCAGAAACGGAAATTTTGGATCGGGCACGGGGTATATCAAATGGCGAACTAAGTGCTGCCGTTCAGGCCTGATCATATAGTATTCACCACGAAACGGAATGATGCGAGCGCTGGGCTTTTCTCCTGCAAGTTTACTAACCCGGTCACACTGCAAGCCTGCACAATTGATTAAAAAGTCACCCTCAAATTCACCCGCAGCAGTTCGCGCCAGCCACCCTCCACCTTGTCTGCGAAGCTCTATCACACAAGCCGCTGTATGGACTTCGCTGCCACTTGCGCTCAGTTTTTCAACCATCACTTCCACCACACGACGGTAGTCCACTATGCCTTCTTCGGGAACACGAACCGCTTGCACGCCACCTACGTTTGGCTCAATTTCATGCATCTCTGCGGGTCCCATTTTCTTGAGACCACTCAGACCATTGGCCACGCCGCGATTGTATAATTCATCTAAACGACCCAGTTCGCTCGAATCTGCAGCAACCACAAGCTTGCCGCAAATATCATGAGATATGGCGTTTTCCTGGCAGAAGCGCACCATTTCACGAATGCCTGTCACAGCCAAGCGAGCTTTCAAAGAACCGGGTTTGTAGTAGAGCCCAGCGTGCAGCACACCACTGTTATGTCCCGTCTGGTGCATGCCTACAGAAGCTTCTTTTTCAAGAACAATGCAGCGCATCCCCGGACGCGCAAGACTCAGTTTATAGGCTGTTGCCAGACCTACAATGCCCCCGCCGACAATTAATACCGTTGCATCCGCCATCTATCGACTCACTAATTTGTCTGGCACAAGCATTGTTTATTGTAAGAGTTCCGCCACTAACCTTGCGCGCATGCAGGCCCAGATCAAGGTAATTCCTTAACCACAAACATCGGTGTCAAGTCGTAATCCGTGGTCTCATCGGAACGTTGCATGCTTCGGATTTCCGCCGTCGCTTGCGATAACGGGACCAATTGCAAATGAACCGAATCACCTTGCCGATGCTGCCCGCCCACTAACAATTTTCGCTCTTCCATAGCGCGAAATACCACCACTGCGTATCTGCCCGCATACTTCCCCGATTCCACACCAGTGATTCGAACTTTGCCAAACTGCAGAGCCTCTTTATAAGGCGCGTTGGCTGGGTCAATCGCAGGAGAAAGAAATTCAATGGTTCCTCGAACAATCACTGGATCAGTTTTAATGGGCGGCGACAGTTTAGTAATCACCTTGGGCAGAACTGGCACCTCCAATTTGGGTGGGTCCATCAAGGGAATGGGTCGCCAATCACCGCTGGCTAAATCGCGAATTGTGAATTCGTAGATGATTACTTTTTTCGGCGTTAACCGACCTTCGGAAGCGGCGCGCAACAGTTCCTGACGAACCCCCGTTGCCGCCGAACCATTCACTGCGATGCGATCCACCTGTCGATTTAAATGCAGCGCCAGGTGTTCACCCAGACCTGCCGATTCGCCCCAATTCAATAGGTTTGATGAATAGATCAGTGAAAAACTATCTCCCAATAACAGTACATCCGCCGCAGTGCTGGCCGTATCCTGCACCTGTTCAATGACTACCTGTTCCGGCGGATATAGTTGCTGACTACGCGGAAGTTTCAGCAGATCCACTAAGTCTCCAAAGTTGGACACTGTCCGTTTTTCTGTCTGAAACTTCGGGGCGACAGCTGAAGGCGTAAGCCATTTAGCAGCCCGATTCGCCAATTGTTTTGCCACCTCATCCATTAGTGTCGGCGTCCAGTGTGTGTCCTGCTTAAGGAATTGCCCGGTGTAATTGCCACGCCTAATGCGCACTACTTCCACACCCCTCGCTTCCAAACTTTCTGCGAACACTTCGAAATCAGGATTCTGTAACTGGCCTGTGCTGCCAAGCGGGTCAGGCACAAATTGGGCCTTGTCCGGCATCGGTACAACGATTAGATGAATGCCCCACTTACGGCAATCGTCTGCTAATTGTTGCAACGCGGGCAGCGGATTGGGATGTGGGTCCGTTACGCCGTCTTTATCCACCATTGACTTAGCCCTTGCTGCGAGGACCTGCGGGTCCAGCACAGGACGCCCAAACAGATACTGCAGCCCAGGCGTATAGTACAGCCAGCCGTTTTTACCAACAGTTACTTTTTCATTACCGAAGCGCCCTGCCTCCGTAAGCAGTGCCTGCACACGGGGTTGGAAATATTGCTGAAGGCCAGATGCCTGAGTCAATCGTTTCTCAAACTCGCGCAGGGTGTTGCGAGTAGGCGGAAACGGAAAAGGACCGACAACATCCGTCGGAAACAGAAGTTGTGCCACCATCGGGAGCAGCAGAATAGTCAGAAATCCTAATGCAAGATATTTGGCTGTGCGCTTAGTAACAGCAGTCGTAGACAATTCCTGCTGACTTACTACTTCGGTATGGAGTGGGTGTTCCGGCATGTTGACTTAGAACTGGTAATACAGGAACGGATTCGTAGTTTGCGTCCATAACAACAACACGCTGGCAACCAGAGTTATCATGCAAATTGCCGCGCGCCCAGTGCTTAGTCTTTGGGTATAAATCCAAGTTTGCGGCATGCCCCAGACAATCACAGCGCACAGCAGAAACATGGTCAGGTGATATGGGGTGTGAATTACCGCTCCTAGCAATGCTGCCGAACCACTGGCCTGTTGAAAGTCAGTTAGGCTGACAAGGTAGCGGATGGCATCGGGCAAGGTCTCCGCACGAAAAAATACCCAACTGACACATACAATCAAAAACGTAATTGCGATGCGCAGTGGTTCTGGAAATCGCCGATACAGACTGCGCTTTCCTTGCCCACGTTCCAACGCCAGCATTGCTCCATGAATGGCACCCCAAATCACAAAGTTCCAGGAAGCCCCATGCCACAAGCCTCCCAGTAACATCACAATCATCAAATTAAAGTAAGTGCGAACGCTCCCCAATCGATTGCCACCCAAGGGGACATACAGATAATCCCGCAGCCAACTGGAAAGTGAGATGTGCCACCGACGCCAGAAATCGGTGATGCTATGGGCCCGGTAAGGATCGTTGAAGTTCTTGACGAACAGGAATCCCAGCAACAGGGCCAAGCCCACGGCCATGTCAGAATAGGCTGAAAAATCGAAGTAGATCTGAAAGGCATAGGCGATTAAACCATACCAGGCGTCAAACCAATGCAAGGATCCGGCGGCGAACGTGTTATCGGCAATGTGTGCCATGGGGTTGGCCAGGAGAATCTTCTTCCCCATGCCCAAAGAAATAAATGCCGCACCTCGCGCAAACTTTTCCCTGGTAAAAGTGCGATGGCGAATTTGTTCGGCAATGGTTTTATAACGGATGATGGGACCCGCCAGTTGATGCGGAAATAGCGCCACAAAACAGGCGAAATCAATGGGATTCTTCAACGGTCGTGCTTCCCCTCGATAGACATCAATGGCATAACTCATGGATTGAAAAGTGTAAAAAGAAATGCCGATGGGCAATGCCACATGGAGCATGCTCACGGCAAGCGGCGGCTGCCCCAACAATGCAGCAAGGGCGTTTAAATTCGCCAGACCGAAATCGTAATATTTCAAAACGCCCAGAATGCTTAAGTTGGTGATCATGGAAAGGGCCAATGCCACTTTCTGCTTGTGATTTCGCGGCTCGCCGATGGGCAATATCGGAAGTTCGCCATGCTGTTCTGGAAGTCCGGAAAACCGCACCAGCGCCAGGCCGCAGAGGTAATCGACAAATGTGCTGATGAAAAGCAGGACCACCCACTTGGGGTTTGCCCACCCATAAAACAGGTAGCTGGCGAGCATCAGCATGGTGGTGAGAAAACGGAATGGCAGCGTGTAATTCAGCAACAGAACTAAGGGCAGGAAATAAAAGAGGAAGACGTGGCTGCTGAAGACCATCGGTTAAGGCTTTATTCAGTATAGACAGGTTGCGCTGAGTTAGAGGGAGATTGATTAGAACGCAATCTCCCTTCTTCTCTTAAGCAAGCTCTGTTGAACATTGTGCTGAGCACTAATTAATCGGCAATAGTGTCGACTTACTCACAACTCCACTGCTTGTGATCACCACAGGCTGCACTCCCGTTGGAACGTTACTTGGAATCACTACATTCAATTGATACAGCCCCACAATTCCCGGTGCAAGACCACAGAACAGCAGTTGTGCGGGTTGTCCGCCAATGGTCACGCTAGGTGGAACGCGGCAATTTGACAACGTGGTTGTGGATGCTGGCTCCCCCGATACTTGGGCATTGGTCACTGAACCCAGCCCGTTAGCATACAACTGGGCAACGGCACCGCGTGCAATTGGAGCTGAACCGCTGATCAGCCGGAAGTTTATATCCAGCGCCGCCGCCAGGTTGCGACCACTGCCCGCATCGTTGTATTCAAACAACGCCGGGGAATAGTCATTCAATTTCAGGTTGTAAATCACACTGGAAAAATCGCCGTTACTTACTTTCATATTCACCCGAGCCAAGCCTTGTAATTCCCACGGCACCTGGACATTGATTTGTGTGGCGCTGACAAAGTGCAATCGACCGGCGTAAGTGGCCGCGCTGCCTGGGACGTCGAAACCCACGCTGATATTGGCCAACGAATAAGGCAGTGACTGCGTTGAAGTCACCCGTAAGGATTCGCTCAAACCTGAACCAAAGATCGAAATGTAAGACCCAGGAGCCTGTCCATTTTCTTCTCTGCCACTGGCGGCATTCACCACGCCAGCAGTGCGGATCACTGGTCGATCAATAGTTCGACCCGAAAATTCCACCGTCAAATTCCCTTTTTCTAACGTTTCCGCAACAAATAGCTGCTCCCCTACTTGCGGCCCTGCTTTTACATCGGCAAGGACAATCCCCTGGTCGGTAGTGGCTGTTGCGGTGACTATACTGCCGCCGCCCTGGTCTGCGCGAAAGCGAACTTTCAAACCGTTCACCGGGACACCATATTGATCCAGAAACTTGGCTTGCACCCGGAAGCCTCCTCCGGGATTCGCAAGCCAACTGCCGTTAGAGATCGCGTAGGCGTGGAAGGGTTTGCCGTCACCTACCAAATAGAGGAATGGAATCCGCAGATCTACGGCTCCACCACTCACCGTGATTGCCCCTTCATAAGATCCCGGACTTGGTGCCGACCCCGCAAGGACCAGCGACACAGTGGCAGAAGCGCCTGCTGATAGAGTCACCGTGCTGGGGTTAAGCGTCAGCGTTGTTCTTAAATCCTGATCGCGCCGGGCAACCGCAAGGCGCAGGCTAACCGGCAGGTTAGACAAATTGGTGAGCCGGAAACTACGCGTCTGCGGTACTTGCACAATGGCACCAAAGGAAATTGTAGCTGGGTCAACAGCAACGTTGGATGTTACTGCATTACCCGCGTGCAGTTTACCTGCACCCACGGCATTTACGCGGGCGGGAGTAACGGGGTTGTTGTTGTAATCGTAATCAGTAATTGTATTTGAAGCCGTATTCACCACCAGCGATTTCAATTGCGCCGGTGTGGCGTTAGGGTTCTTCTGCTTCACCAAAGCCAACGCACCAGCAACCAAGGGTGCGGCAAAACTGGTGCCCTGCGTAGTGGTGTACCCGGATGGGTCAAACAGAATTCCATTGGGGTCTAGCTTCTGTGTGGCCGTGTAAATATTGGCGCCTACAGCGACTAATTCCGGCTTGATCAACAGGTCTACAATGGTGGGGCCTTGTGAAGAAAAATAGGCTACTTCATCAGCCGTGGCAGACGCTTCCACCAAAGCAGGATTCATTACTGCGTTGGCGTTTGCGCTTGTCACCAGGAAATCCTTGATTGCCTTGCCTGCCGTGTTGCCAATCAATGCCAGCGGGATTCCTGTTCCCGTCAGCCCACCAATTGCGAAGAGGAAGTCACCGCTGCCTTGGAATAGCACCACGCCAATTGCACCCGCATTTTGGGCATTGAATACTTTTGTGGAATAAGTGCAGGTGCCGCGTTCGATTAATGCAATGGATCCAGCCAGTGATCCTGACGCCAGCGGAGCACAGGCTTTGCCATCATCTTGCAGCTTTGCAATATCTTTGATAGGAGCCGTTAAAGGTGCAATCAGCTTGGGCCCATCGGCCGAAAAGATTGCAGGAATATTCCCTGCCGATTGCGGCGCGCCCGCCACCCTTACTGATGCCAGGAAGCGGTGCGAATTAGTGGATGCACCCACCGTGATGGCCTCCGGTGCAGTAGCAGGGCTGGCAATCGTACCCAGAGTTGGAATTTGGTTGCCGATATCTCCGTCGTTCCCAGCGCTGATTACCACCGTCATTTCTCGCCGAATCGCAGTGCGAATACCGTCTGCAAACACGTCGCAAATGCCACCGCAAATTGTTTCACTGTAGCCGTATAATGCGAGGCTGCCAGTGGAAATCGTAGCAATGTCCATACCGTCATCGAAAGCCGCGTTTAAAGCAGTGATCACCAAATCGCCGAAAGTGAAATCACCATTTACACCCGGAGATCCGAATATTTTGTAATTGCCTAGGTAAGCCTTTGGCGCAATGCCAGACATGCTCCCCGCCGGGGAATCCACTCGCACACCTGCTGCTATCATGGCTGCCGCCGTGCCATGGCCGACGCGGTCCCGTGGAGTAAGATCGTCGGGACGAGTCGAATCAGGATATACACTCACTAATTGACTTACGTAACTTCGAACCGCGATGATTTTGCGGTTGGCATAAGGGCAATCAGCCGGAGCGCATTTCGGATAGCCGGGCAAGGTGGGCAATGAAGAATCCTGAAACGCCGGGTGATTGTTATCTAGTCCCGTATCAAGAATGGCAATCTTCACCCCGGCTCCAGCGTTTTGCGAGCCTCCCAAAGTGTTCCACGCCGCTTGAGCGTTTACCAGGTCAAGAGCTTTCGTCATCGCCAGCTTCAGGCGCGGCATCCGCTGCACGTAGCGCACTCCGGGAAGGGTTCGCAACTCATCGGCCTGCTCGTCCGATGCGGCAATAAATAATGCATTGGCGATGAGATCCACTGAACCGATCAGCGGAATATTTTGTGAGGCAATGGCCTCCCGGACGCGTGTCTGCGAGGCCGCTACTTGCGCCCTGACCGCACGGCCGCGGGCTTGCTGCATTTCCGCCCGTGTCACCGTTTCCGCAACAGCGGGAGTATCCAACACCACCGCCCAATGGTCCAAACGCTGTTGGGCGTTGAGGCTTACAAATGCAAAAAACGAAATAGTGATAATTGTCTTCACGCTGTCTCCGACGCGCCACACTGGGGCGCAGTTTCAAATCTATAGAAAACGGTGTTATGCTTATTTACAGACCGATCAGTCTTAAACATGTCCAAGGGTGCCGAAACAAAGCAACGAATTTTGGAACTGGCAGCACCTGTCTTTAATACTAAAGGTTATGCCGGCGCTTCGCTGACCGATATTCTAAAAGCTACTGGCTTGAAAAAAGGTGGACTCTATAACCACTTTGAAAGTAAAGAAGAACTGGCCCTGGCCACTTTCGATTGGTCAGTAGACCAGCTCAGCAAACGTTGGCGTGCAGCCATTGCAGGCAAGCGCAATGCGTTAGACCGCTTGATGATGGCCGTGGACATGTTTGATGACTATTATTCCAACCCCATTGTGCCCGGTGGTTGCCCAATTCTGAATACCGCCATTGAAAGCGATGATTCCAATCCTGTTCTGCGGGAACTGGCGCAGACAAAGATGACCGCCATGCGTCATACGCTTTCTTCCATCGTAAACAAAGGCATGGAACGAGGCGAAATCCGCAAAGGGGTGGACGCTGCAGAAATCGCAGTGGTTGTGATTGCGTTGTTGGAAGGGGGCATTATGCTCAGCAAACTATATGGCGATGCGGCCATGTTGAGGTCCGCCCAAGCCCAAGCCAGAAAAATCATTCAAACGGAGTTAACCCCATGAGGATCGTGATGCTATTGGCATGCTTGGTTATAAACCGACCGGTCGGTTTATCAATCACCCCCGCCCAGATCAACAACTTGGCCATAAAATACTACCAACAAGGCGATTATCCGCATGCCGAACAGCTTTGGCTGCAAGCTCTCTCCACCCCAAGTCCCCTTGAAAAAGCCACCATTGCATCCAATTTGGCCGCACTGTACCGTCGAACGGCGCGTTTCAATCAAGCCGAGCAATATTTCACGCTCACTTACACCCTGCGTCTAGGCGAATTGGGCCCTGACCACACAAATACTGCCATGGCCCTCAACAATGTAGCCGATTTGGAAACCACCCTGGCCCACTACAAAGCGGCTGAACAGAATTTTCGCCTGGCACTTGCCTGCCGCAACCTTCTACCTGCCGATAGAGCTGTGATCCACAACAATTTGGGAAATCTGTTACGAATCGTGGGACGCTTTGCTGAAGCCCATCGTCACCTTGACGCGAATTTGCACGACCAAGCCGACTTAGTCCAAACCTACAACAATTTGGGTCGGCTGGCTGAGGATGAAGATCGCAACAATGCAGCTCTGCAGTTTTACCAGTCGGCACTGGCCATCAACCCAATTCCAGCCATTACCGCGAACTTGGGCCGCTTATATCTGCGCCAAGGGAACCTCCCCCAAGCCAGATTGCTTTTGGAAACGGCCTTGTCTGGCAACCCATCCCTTCCAGAACGGGCAGTGATTTTGGAATCCCTGGGGGAACTCCTGCTTAGCGAAGATCGTACCGCTGAAGCCATCGAATCATTCCAAGCAGCGCTGGTGCTGCGGGAACAACTGTTTGGACCCAGGCATCCTGGCTTAGCTCCGCTGCTGACCAGCTTGGCAACAGCTTTCCGAAAGAATGGACGCGATCAGCAAGCCCGTCTGTTAGAAACCAGGGCTAACCATTTGGTTGAGGCGGAAGAACAGTCCCGCCCCTACATTCACTGGCGTCATTAAAGCCTTTCAAGCCACCAATAACTTAGCTGGCACAAGTTCTGCAATCGATTCCACAACGCTCGTTGGGGCAAATGGATAATCCTGCAACATGTCTCTAGTGCTGG
Source organism: Bryobacterales bacterium (assembly GCA_043781815.1). Classification (GTDB taxonomy): domain Bacteria; phylum Acidobacteriota; class Terriglobia; order Bryobacterales; family Bryobacteraceae; genus JANXSF01. The sequence goes on from JAYWBH010000192.1 coordinate 10,505, forward strand.
AACCTGTCAACACCAATATGCTCCGAAAGCCAAGATCCGTTGCTCCACGAATATCCGTTTCCATGGTATCTCCGATCATAGTCACCTCATCCGTAGCCAAACCAATCCGCTTACGGGCTGCACGCATCATGAAAGGATTTGGCTTGCCCACATGGTAAGCCGTCTTGCCGCTGGCCGATTCCAAAAGAGCCACAATGGCCCCGCACCCGGGTCGCGGACCGTTGTCAGTTGGGCACCAGGTGTCAGAATTAGTGGAAATTAGGCTGGCACCATTGGCCAATTGCCGATGCGCCCGCTCTACCATTTCAAAATTCAATACCCGCCCTTCGCCCACAATCACATAGTCAGGGCCGTCACTGCTAATGGCATACCCGACGTCACTCAGCGCCGTCAACAAACCGCCTTCACCAATGACGAAAGCCGTGCCCTTCGGCTTTTGCCGAGTGACGAATTCAGCCGTCGCCTGGGCCGCAGTGTAAACGTGTTCCGTAGTTGTATCAATGCCATGTTTCTTCAGTTTGAAGACAACATCCAGCGGTGTGTAAGCCGAATTATTGGTTAAGAACAAGTAAGGGATCCGTTCCATTTGCAGGTAGCGAATAAATTCTGCCGCCCCGGGGATAACCGCCGATCCCCTGTAAATCACTCCGTCCATATCAATCAAATATCCGTGTCGCATATAGCTCTCCCTTTGTTTTGTGTGTTGTGTTGGAAAGCTCAAGGAGCTTCATGGAACCAGTATGATGAGGCAAACTTTCCCTCACATGTCCGCTGGATGAATCTTCCATGAAACAGCCGATTACACAGAGCTATCCTGAAAAACTAACTTGATTTGGGAAGGCTGAACAAGCCACTCAGAGACGAGGAGAATAAAATTGGAAACAGTACGACGGGGCTGACAACACTTTCAGTATACCAGTGTTGATTAAAACACGCCGTCCACTAAGCCAAGGGAAATTCCTGCGCTGGCTGGGCACATCACAATACGATTGCCTCTTACCAGGCGACCTTCGTCAATGGCCAAGGACATTGCCGCAGGGATGGATGCTGAAATCAGGTTTCCGTAACGTGAGAATAAGTCGGAGTACAGCCGGTTACCCAGCTTTAATCGTCGAGCGGCGGCTTGCACCACGGCGTCACTGGCGGCGTGCGGAAAGCAGATGTCGATCTTAGCCAGTTCCAGGTCTGTATAATTATCCAGAGCGAAATCCAGCATTCCGCGCAGGGCGTGGTAGGTCAGTTGCTTGCCGAAAGATACCAGACGCAGTAAGCCGTTGAGGCCCACTTGTTCATGCACTCCGGCATAATCCTGCGCTCCGGGAAGCGTCAAAGTACACAGATGTGCGTGAGAAGCGTCGGTACGAAACTTAAAGCTCCACTTATCATTCGATCGGGCTACAACGGTAGCTGTGGCCGCCTCGCCAATGGTCATGGCCGGAAAGGAGTAACGCAACTGTTCCGGAGAATGGATTTTGAAGACGTCGGGAATGCCAAATTCGTAGGTAGTGAATTCCCCATTGACGATGAGAATGTTGCGGTACCGATCGCCAGCAAGCAGTTCATAGGCCAAATGGAGAGATCGCACCCAGCTCATGCAGGCGTCGGCCACATCGAAAAATTCGCACTTCAGGCCAAGGCTGTGACTGAGAAAGGCGGCATTGGACGGTTCCAAAAAACCACGTCCCACGCCGCAAAAGATCATCAGGTCAATATCTTCCGGGGCGGTGTCGGCTTTTTGCATGGCTTCCCGAACAGCCTGTTGCATAAGGCCTTGCGCGGTTTCGCCATTCTCCCTATCGCGAACATAGCGAGTGATGGATCCGGCACGAAGAAACAGTGCCTCCAATTTTCGGCAATATTCCTGAACTTCGGATCGAGGCAAAGATGAGTTGGCCTCTTGAATAATCGAAAGAATGAAATCGTTCGTGATCCGCTTGGCCGGGGTCTTCAAGGTGACGGATTTAATCTGCAATCTTTCAGGATACCAAATCCTGCCTTGGTTTTAGATAGTTTCCTGAGTTGAATTCAACTCCATCAAAATACTCTGAAAAATGAAACACCCGCCGTTTGTGAGCATCTGTATTAAGTTGCCGCTATTAGAATTGCGACCAGAGGGGCTTTACTGCCCCAGTGGAGACTTCTACGTTGATCCATGGAAGCCTGTGGAACGCGCTGTAGTCACGCATGGCCACGCTGATCACGCACGCTGGGGGTCTAAGTCCTATCTGTGTGCGAAGCCCGGCGAAGGGATCTTGAAGGTCCGACTGAGCAAAGACGCTTCTATACAAGGTGTGCCCTATGGCCAAGCGGTTCGCTTTGGCGAAACTTCCGTGACGCTCTATCCTTCCGGACATATTCTTGGGTCGGCCCAGGTGAAGATTGAAGCCAACGGTTATTCCTGGGTGGTGTCCGGTGACTATAAATTGGAGCCCGATCCCACCTGCGCCGCTTTTGAGCCAGTGCGCTGCAATGGATTTGTGACCGAGGCTACCTTTGCACTTCCCATCTATCGCTGGGCTCCAGACAGCGTCACATTCCACATGATCAACGATTGGTGGCGGGAAAATAGTCAGCAGAATCGAGCCAGCATTCTTTACGGCTACTCACTGGGCAAAGCACAACGGCTACTGGCTGGGGTGGATCCATCGATTGGTCCCATTTACACTCATGGTGCCGTGGAACGGTTGAACGATGTTTATCGGAGTGAAGGCATTGTTTTGCCGAAGACCACTTATGCGCTGGCGGCCACTGCCGGTAAATTTGCAGGATCACTGGTGGTGGCACCGCCTTCAATGAATGGGTCCACCTGGTTGCGTCGCTTTGGCGATTTTTCAACGGCAATGGCCTCCGGTTGGATGCAGGTTCGCGGACATCGTCGACGTCGAGCCGTTGACCGTGGCTTCATCTTGTCGGACCATGCCGATTGGCCTGGTCTTCTACGAGCTGTGCGCGAAACAGGGGCGGAAACTGTCTGGGTCACTCATGGTTACATTGATCCACTGGTGCGTTGGCTTCGTGAACAGGGGCTTGCCGCCGAAGGTCTGGCAACGCATTTTGAAAATGATGAGGACTTACAATCTGAGGCACTGGACTCCGAACCTATCGCGTCATGAAACAGTTTGCCGAACTCTATTCCGCAATGGATTCCACGACCAAGATCAACATCAAAGTCTCTGCCATGGAAAAATATCTGCAAGCCGCACCAGCCGAGGATGCAGCCTGGGCCGTCTACTTTTTGCGCGGAGGCAAACTGCGCGCCCCGTTCCCATCGAAAATGATGCGTGGCTGGGCTGCAGAAATGGCTGGAATCCCTGCCTGGCTATTTGCAGAATGTTACGAATCCGTGGGCGACCTGGCGGAGACAGCAGCTTTGTTGCTGCCTGACGCCCCGGAACAAGATGGCTTGGGCAGTTTGACGGAATGGATTGAATCCCGCTTGATCCCACTGCGGGGCATGGCCGAAGAAGATCAGCGAAGGATGGTTGTGGATAGTTGGCAGCAGCTTTCCTCGGCACAGCGATTTGTCTGGAATAAGCTGATGACAGGTTCCTTCCGCGTAGGAGTTTCCGATGGCTTGGTGATGCGCGCCATTGCCGCTGTAAGTGGATTGAAGGTGGAAGTGATTGCCCACCGGTTGGCCGGATCCTGGAAGCCTTCCAGTGAGGCTTGGATTTCGCTGCTCTCTCAAGAATCTTCCGATGTGGCGCAAAGCCAGCCATACCCATTCTATTTATCGCATCCACTGGAAGGCGAACCCGAGTTGTTGGGCAACGTCAATGACTGGATGATTGAGCGCAAGTGGGATGGCATTCGTGCTCAAATGATTCGCCGTGGAGAGGACGTACACATTTGGTCCCGTGGTGGAGAAATACTGACGGAACGCTTTGTGGAATTGGTGGAGCAAGCTGCGCACTTGCCAAAAGGAACAGTGGTGGATGGAGAGATTGTGGGGTGGCGCGATAACAAGGTGCTTCCTTTTGCAGACCTGCAGCACCGCATTACTCTGAAGCGCCCCAGCCGTGCCATTCTGGACAAAGTTCCAGCGCGATTGCTTGCCTTTGACTTACTCGAATGGCAGGGACGCGACGTTCGTACGCTTCCCTTGCAAGAGCGGCGGGCGTTATTGGAAACACTTCCACTGCACTTGTCGGAAAGATTGCACCCTGCAGATTGGCAGGCAGCGCGGCAACTGCGTTTGGGGGCACGTGAATTTTTGGCCGAAGGTCTCATGTTAAAGCGCATGGATTCGGAATACGGAGTGGGTAGGGAAAAAGGGCGTTGGTGGAAGTGGAAGGTTGATCCCTATTCCGTAGATGCCGTGTTAATTTACGCCCAGCGAGGTCACGGCAGACGAGCCAGCCTTTACACCGATTACACATTCGGAGTGTGGGACAAAGACAAGTTGGTTCCCTTCGCCAAAGCCTATTCCGGCCTGACTGATGCAGAAATTCGGGAGGTGGATTCGTTCATCCGAAGTCACACCATTGAAAAGTTTGGGCCTGTTTGTACAGTTACTCCGCAGCTTGTATTTGAGATTGCCTTTGAAGGTATTCAGCAATCCACACGTCATAAATCAGGCATTGCGGTAAGATTTCCGCGCATGGCCCGCCGACGTACTGATAAGTCGCCAGCAGATGCCGACACAATTGAAACTGTCAAGGCGCTGCTTCTTTCCACATGACACCGGACCCACTTAAGCATTGGTTCACCAAGCGCGGCTGGAAGCCCTTTGCGTTTCAAAAAGAAGTGTGGCGGCACTACAGTGCTGGTCGGCAAGGTTTGATTCATGCCGCTACTGGTACTGGAAAAACGTATGCCGCGTGGATGGCTGCTTTGCAGGAGCCTCCGGGTGATAAGTTGCGCGTACTGTGGATTACACCGCTGCGGGCCTTGGCTGCGGACACGTTAGAATCTTTGCGAGCACCGGTTGCCGATCTGCAATTGGCTTGGCGAGTGGAGGCGAGAACAGGCGACACGTCCACTTCTGTTCGACAGAAGCAGCGTCGCAATATGCCGCATGCCCTGATCACCACGCCAGAGAGCCTTTCGCTGCTGTTGAGCTATGACGATGCGCAGGCCATGTTTGAAGGTCTGCGCATGGTTGTGGTGGATGAATGGCATGAACAGTTGGGGTCTAAGCGGGGCGTGCAGACGGAGTTGGCATTGGCCCGATTGCGTTCCTGGGCGCCATCAATGTGCACCTGGGGGCTTTCTGCAACTATCGGAAACCTGGATCAGGCGCTGCAAGTATTGCTGGGGACCACTGGCGCAAACGGCGTCATTGTGGAAGGTAAGCAACCGAAGCGGATTCAGATTGATTCGTTGCTGCCAACGCAAATGGATCGCTTTCCGTGGGCCGGTCACCTGGGTGCCAATCTGTTACCGCAAGTGGTTGCGGAACTGCGCCAGGCACAGTGTTCGTTGGTATTCACCAATACCCGTTCCCAGGCTGAAGCGTGGTATCAAATGCTGCTGGAAGCTTGCCCTGATTGGGCGGGTCAAATGGCGCTCCACCATGGTTCACTGAGTCGGGAAACGCGCGATTGGGTAGAGGACAATCTGCGCTTAGGCAAAATGCGCTGCGTGGTTTGCACGTCCAGTCTGGACCTTGGTGTAGATTTTGCGGCTGTGGATCGGGTGCTACAAATCGGGAGCCCTAAAGGCGTTGCCCGCCTGCTGCAACGCGCTGGCCGCAGCGGACATCAGCCCGGTAGCTTGAGTCGGGCCACCTGCGTGCCTGCCCATGCTTTCGAATTAGTGGAAGTGTGTGCTGCCCGTGAATCCATCAGCAAAGGATTTTTGGAATCACGCACACCGCTTCAAAAACCCATTGATGTTTTGACGCAGCACATGGTGACAATGGCTTGCGGTGGCGGATTTGAAGAAGCCTCTTTGTTGCACGAAGTGAGGACCACGCATACTTACCATCAACTGACCGATGATGAATGGAATTGGGCGCTGGCCTTTGTTTCACGCGGTGGGGCGGCGCTTTCTGCTTACCCCAACTTCAACAAAATGACACTGGATAAAGACGGCAAATGGGTGCCATCCGATGCCACCATCATTCGGCGACATCGTATGAACATCGGCACCATTACCGCCGATAGGTCGGTGCGCGTGCAATATCTTAAGGGCGCAATTCTGGGTCATATAGAAGAACATTTTTTGGCCAGTCTGAAACAAGGTCAGGCATTTGTCTTTGCCGGAAAGCTGCTGGAAGTAATCCTAATCCGCGACATGACGGCTTGGGTGAAACAAACCAGCGGCAGCAAGGGTGCTGTCCCCCGTTGGATGGGTAGTCGCATGCCCATCAGTTCCTTACTTTCCGCCGCAGTGCGAAGCAAGCTCAACGAAGCCCTGCTGGGACAGTATCGTGGTGTGGAGATGCGCGCCGTGCGTCCGATTCTTGAAACGCAACGCCAACTGTCACGCATCCCCGCCAGTAATGAATTGCTGATTGAAACACTGGTGCTTCGCGATGGCTATCATGTTTTCCTTTATCCATTCGAAGGTCTTCTGGTGCATGAGGGCCTAGCCCCGCTGTTGGCCTATCGACTGTCTCGCCTACTGCCTCTCTCCATGACCACCACCGCCACTGACTACGGCATTGAGCTGGTTTCACACGACCCCATTCCCATTGAGCAAGCCGTCCGTAGCGGACTGTTTTCACCAGACAATTTGCAGCAGGATATTGAAGCCAGTGTGAATGCCACAGAACTTGCCCGACGCCAGTTTCGTGAGATTGCCCGTATCTCCGGCCTGACCTTTCAATCCTATCCGGGAAAGTCTAAGACCGCACGCCAATTGCAAGCATCGGCAGGCTTGCTATACAACGTGCTGGTGCAGTTTGATCAAGGCAATTTGCTGGTAACGCAAGCCCGCACTGAGGTGATGGAAACACATCTGGAATCGTCGCGATTGCGCAGTACACTGCAACGTCTTTCTGTAAGTCAGATTGTATATGTCAATCTGCAACGCGGTTCTCCACTTTCATTCCCGATTCTTGTAGACAGCATTCGCGGTAGTGCTGTTAGCAGTGAAAACCTGTTGGAACGAGTGCGCAAGTTGCAACAGCGCATGGGAAAGGCGGCATCGTGATAGATAGTGGCAGCGCCAGTATTGAAATTCGTGGGGAACAACTGTTGCTGCTGCCTGAAAGAGCAATGCATTGGCCCGCCGCTGGCATGCTTCTGATTGCTGATATGCATTGCGGAAAGGCAGCAACATTTCGTGCCCGTCACGTCCCAATTCCCGATGGCAATATGGAAGCTGATCTGGCCATTCTTTCCGCAGTATTGGAACGAACCGGGGCCAGTTCCCTGGCGATTTTGGGGGATTGGATTCACGCCGCCGTGGGGTGTACGAAAGACGTAATGCAAGCAATCGACAAATGGCGTGCCCAACATGCACAACTGCAAATCCATTGGATCCATGGCAACCACGATGTGGCACCAGAAGAGCTGCGATCACAGTTTTCATTTGAAGAAGATGCAACGGCGCTGGACCGCGGTCCGTTCCGCTTACAACACAAACCGGGCGTGCATCAGACACTCTACACCCTTGCCGGTCACGTGCATCCCAAGTTTGCGATTGGAGGTCACGGCATTCCTCGCACCCACCTGCCCTGTTTTCTATTCACGCCGGATTGCGGCATCCTCCCTTCCTTCGGATCGTTTACTGGCGGTATGCAGATCAAGAGCAAGCCCAAAGAACGCATCTTTTTGGTAGCCGGTGGAAATGTTTTGGAATGGAAGCGCTGAAACTTTCCACAGACTGGTGGCTCTACTTTACAACATGCCTTTGTTGCTGGAACAATCGCTGGGCAGCCAAATCCTATTTTTGTTCGTGCTGGCAATTCCGGTGGCGTGCATTTCCTGGACTGTCACTTATGAAGAAATCTTCAGGGAGTTTCACGACTATTGCGTTCAAAAAAGCCATTCCTGCCAGAAGAGTTATCAGCGCAAAGTTTTTTACCTGTTCACTTGCGAATACTGTTTCAGCCACTATGTGGCGGTCTGGATTCTAGTTATCACCCACTACCACTTACTGTTCGATTCGTGGCAAGGGTATTTGGTTGCGGGCCTATCCCTGGTTTGGGTTGCCAACGTTTATATGGCAATTTTCGTGCGCCTGCGGTTGGATATTAAGAGCCAGAAACTTGAGATTGAACAAGAGGAACTCCAATTGCAGGAGACGACTTCGTCGGTCTCTTAGATCCCCGACCGCGCTTATCATGTCACCGCAAAATCTTCACCCACTTACAGGCAACTTTTGCTCAATGAAGCAAAGTCATCGGTCTTGTTTACTCACAATTAGGAAGTTCAAGTAAGTCGATATTTGGAACTGTAATTGCTACAGAGACATCGAGGAGTGTTCATACATGACAGACAAATTGGAAAACACCGTAATGGAAGAAGCTGCATCAGTTGGAGGCAAACTTTCCGAAACCGCAATGCAAGTTAAAGAAAAGTTAACAGACTTCGGTCGCACGGCGACCAGCAAGATTGACGAGAATCGATGCCGCAGCCAGTGGTCTTCAAAAGGCTGCATCGGCCCTTCATGACAGAGCAGAAAATCTACCTGGAGTGGACACCGTAAGTAACTTAGCCCACGACGCGGCAAATAAGCTTACAGCTACCGCCGATTACGTCCGCGAACATGACGCCAATCGAATGATGGCCGATGTTGAG